>DASQNW010000128.1:0-16492 GCA_035644775.1 Chitinophagaceae bacterium
AATCATAAACAACCTGGCTGCCGTTGAGTTCAGCAAAGTCCCGGGCGATGCGGTACAGCGTTTCGGCTTGCCTGCTGTTAGTTTGAAAAAAGCTTTTTGGACCTATCTTAAATCGAAAGTTCTCAAGCTGCTCAAACACATAGCCGCTGCCTGTGAAAGTAACCGGCTGTAGATCGCTCAGCGAATCATTGAATTTCAGATTAATGGTATATAACAACGTGGTAATCTGCGGAAACGCGTTTGCAACAAAATTCATTACCTGGTCAATTTCATTCTTGTTGCTTTCGCCCAATACTATATTCACCATCATTTCGCCGGTAGTACAAATCCTGACCTGCATGGTGCGGAGCAGTCCCTTATGGGCCCTGATGTCGTAGAAGCTTAGGCGCCGGTCCACGGCAAATGATCGTATGGCATTCCGTAGCTGGTTCGTAGGCTCCGGCTGGAGCCAGCATTTTTCAACTTGAACAATTTTGTCGAAAAAGCCTTTGGCGTGAAAACCTACAACCTGCGATGGCACCTGCGCTTGCGGAATCGGAGTATGGTTAGTAACGGCGGGCCGCTCAGGAGTGAATTCCTTTGTTCCAAAAGTATATTCAAGTTTGTTGCGGTAAAACCTGGTTTCTTCGGCTCCAATGATGGGCAGTACAGTAAGATCCGTGAGCTTTCCTATTCTCCTGAGATTGTCAAAAACCTGCTGCTGTTTGTATTTCAGTTGTTTTTCGTAAGGGAGCATTTGCCATTGGCATCCTCCGCACACTCCAAAATGCTGGCAGAACGGTGTCACTCTTTCTGCAGACAGGGAGTGAAATTTTATAGGATAACCTTCTGCCCAATCTTTCTTGTTCTTGCCGAGGCGTACGTCCACAACGTCGCCCGGTACCGCATTTTCAATAAATATGACCTTACCTTCTTTGCGGGTTAATGATTTTCCTTCCGCTGCGTAATCTTCTACCGTCACCCGCTCCAGTACAATATTTTTTTTCTTCCTCACCTTGCGTAAAAGTACAAGTTTAATTGCTGACGTACTGTGATACGGGTGTTGTTTGAAACGCTACCAGGTTGTGCGCTCGCACTCTTGATGGTCATCAAAAATCAAATGCTACAAAAAAACAGCGTTGGTGTTTTGCATCTTTTTAACGCCTTTTGTAATTCATTCTATTATTTTTAAATGATAATTAATGTCATGAAGTTGCCTTTCACGCTGGTTGTGTTTCTTATCGCTTTGGCGGCACATGCACAGAATGCCTATGAGATAAAGGTTACATTAAAGCCAATCAAAAATCAGTACATCTATCTTGGTCACTATTATGGTAAAACATTACCCATCATCGACTCCGTTCTATTAAACGAAAAGAGCGAAGGTGTGTTCAAAGGAAAGCAGAAGCTTGGAGGAGGTATTTATTTAATCGGATATCCCGATAAAAGCCGGAATTTTGAAATCTTGGTTGATAAAAACCAGAAGTTTTCTATCGTAGCCGACACCGCTCAAATTCGGAAGATCCAGTTTATAAATTCCCCCGAGAACACTGCGTTTGTGGCCTACCAGGATTTTATGGTACAACATGGCAGGCAAGTGGAAAAACTCACACAGGAGCGTAGTCTTGCTTCCACTAAAGCAGATTCCTCAAAGATTAATGGACAGTTAGACCAGCTGAATGCAAACATTAAAAAGTACAGGAGTGATATAATTACTAAGGATGCCGGAGGATTATTGCCGGCGTTATTGCAGGCAATGCGTGAACCGGAAGTTCCCAAAGACGACGCGGCAGCCGCAGCTGACAGCCTTTTTGCCTACAAGTATTTTAAGACTCATTACTGGGACGGGGTGAATTTCTACGACGAACGCCTGGCCCGAACTCCATTCTTCGAATCCAGAATTGACAAGTATTTTGACCAGCTTGTGTATCCGAATGCTGATTCGGTAAAAAAAGAAATTGATTGGATGATGGGTTACGCCAGCATCAATGAAGAAATGCAGAAATTTCTTTTGCTGAAGTTCGTGAACCGTTATCTAAACCAAAAATACATGTGGGAAGATGCGGTGTTTGTTCATTTGTTCGAGAAGTACTTTTCTCAAAAGAACTACCCGTGGCTTACCGAAAAAGGAAAGAAAATCATCACCGACCGGGCGTATAGTCTTATGGCCAATATAACCGGAAAACCCGCTGCAAACATCGAGCTTGTCAATCTTCAGGACAAGGCGTCTTCGCTGTATGATGTTGAAGCGTCGTTTGTTGTTTTAGCTATTTGGGATCCTACCTGTAGCCATTGTAAAGAAGTGCTGCCTAAGCTCGATAGTTCATACAGCAACAAGTGGAAAGCCATGGGAGTGAGGATGTTTGCCCTCGCAAAAGAAACTGACGGCACAAAACAGATGTGGAGAAAATTTATTGATGATCACAAGCTCACCGAGTGGGTACACGTATATTATTCGAAAGAAGAAGATAAGAACAGGATAGATGCAGGCATACCCGGCTATTCGCAGTTGTACGATGTGCAAAGTTTTCCTACTTTGTATCTGCTTGACAAGGATAAACGAATTATAGCTAAAAAGCTGACACGTGAGCAAATTGATGAAATACTTGAATACAAGCTTAAAAACCAATAGATCCTAAAAACCACATTCATGCGCAAATTGCTCTTCGGGGCTGCATTATTCATTTTCTGCAAAGCACCTGCTCAAACCTTGCTGTCCATCGGTAACGACTCAGTAACGGTCCAAGAATTTGTAGAAGCATTCAAGAAAAACAATACAGCAGAAAACGGTCCTGCTGCCTTGCAAGATTACTTAGACCTTTACATTGCTTCCAAACTCAAGATCAAAGAAGCGTTGAACAGGGGGTATGACACGCTGCCCCAGTTTAAGTTGGAAATGGCGAATCTGCGAAATCAGATCTTACCAGCATATGAAAGAGATGAGCAGACGGTACAAAACCTATTAAATGAAGCTTTCAACCGTTCGCAAAAGGATATTCGGGTTGCACATATTTACATAAGCAATTCCAATGCTAATAGCATTCTTGACACTGCTGCAGCTTCCAGAAAAGCACAGGAAGCCTATCGACAAGTAAAACAAAACATTTCGTTTGCCGACGTCGCCAGGAAATATTCGGATGATCCAACGGCGAAGCAAAATGGAGGCGACCTGGGTTACATAACTGTTTTCTCTCTTCCATACGAGCTGGAGAATCTTGCATATAATACTCCGGTGGGAAGCATTTCTTCATTGCATCGCTCAAACGTAGGTTTTCATATTTTCAAAGTAATTGCTGCACGACCAGCATCAGGTAGAGTAAAAGCTGCGCAGATCCTCATCGCGTTTCCGCCAGAGTCAACTGCGGCTCAAAAGAAACAGTTGAAATACAAAGCAGATTCGCTTTATGGAAGATTAACAAAGGGAGGTGACTTCGGAAAGCTGGCACAAGAGTTCAGCAACGACTATATTTCCGCTCAGGCAAATGGAACGATTCCCGAATTCGGCGTAGGTGAGTATGATTCACAATTTGAGTCAGTAGTTTTTTCACTCAGAAACGGAGCTATCAGTAAACCTTTTGAAACGGCTCATGGATATCACATTGTAAAACGACTTGGCAGCGTGCCCATAAACAAAGACCGGAAAAACGCTGCAGCAATGCAGGCACTTAAAGAGAAGTTAGAGAGCAGCGATAGAATTGGCCTCAGTACCGAGGTGCTCACCAGGAAGATAAAAGATGCAGAACTGAAGCATTTGCCATTTGAACAGAAAGAGCTTTGGGCTTTTAGCGACAGCGTGATTGACGGGAAAAAGCCAAAAAATATTACTTCGATTTCTTATTCAACACCGCTTTTGAAGATCGGCCGGGAAGTGATAACATCTTCAGATTGGATATCATATGCGCAGAACTTTCGTTATAAGCCTGATGGCAGCGGATTGAAGCCCTATGCTGCATTGTGGGAAGAGTTTGTCGATGCTTCTGTGCTCGAACACTATAAAGAAAATCTTGAGCACTATAATCCTGACTTCAAAAAACAGGTGCAGGAGTTTAAGGAAGGCAACCTCTTTTTCGAGATCATGCAAAAAGAAGTTTGGGGACCTGCCCAGTCGGACACAGTAGCAATCAAGACCTTCTATGAACAACATAAGAATAACTATAAGTGGGGTGCGAGCGCAGATGCTGTGATTTTTTATATTACCGACCCGAAGCTGGTTACCGGATTGTCGCAGGAGCTAAAGAAGAGCCCCGCGAGCTGGAAACAATTTGCTGAGAATTTGAATGATAAAGTAACGACTGATTCTGGTCGGTTCGAGCTTAGTCAAATTCCCAATGGTGAAAAAGCACCGTTGAAAGCCGGAACTATTACAACTCCGCTTGTTAATGCAGGGGACAATACCGCTTCCTTTGCCCTTATTCAAAAGCTTTATACCCAGCCTGAACGACGCAGATATGAAGACGCGAAGGCTTTGGTGATTAACGATTACCAGGCTGAACTCGAGAAAAGATGGGTAATGGAGCTAAAAAGAAAATACCCCGTCACCCTTAACAAAGCGGCATGGGCTGCTTTGACAAATATGGCCAGGAAGTAAGTTTATCAATCAAATTGCTAGAAAACTTCTTTTACAACTGATGCTACTACACCAGGTTTTCCAAGCGTGTAATAGTGCAGCACGGGCACATTAGCTGCTTTCAATTCCTTTGATTGTTGCAACAGCCACTCCGTGCCAACTGTCTCAACGTCTTTATCTGTCTTGCACTTGATGATTTCGGTGGAGAGTTCTTCCGGAATGTCGACGTGAAAGGTGCGGGGGATAACAGTTAGCTGCTTTTTACTGGTGATGGGTTTAAGGCCAGGAATGATAGGCACTTCAATGCCAACACTTCGACAAGCTTTCACGTACTCAAAATACTTCTTGTTGTCGTAGAACATCTGTGTTACTACGTAGTCAGCACCTGCGTCTACTTTGGCCTTGAGGAAGAGGAGGTCGGTTTGAAGATTGGGGCATTCAAAATGTTTTTCCGGATAGCCAGCTACACCAATGCAGAAATTAGTTTTTACTGCATTTTTCAAATCTTCTTCAATGTAAATGGCATTATTCATATTCGTCACCTGCTGAAGCAGCTCGATGGCATATTTGTGTCCTCCCGGTTCGGGCTCAAAAAAAGTTTCATTCTTCGGTGCGTCACCTCTCAACACCAGAACGTTGTCTACACCTAAAAAATTCAGGTCAATCAGGGCGTCTTCCGTTTCTTGTTTGCTGAAGCCGCCACAAATAAGATGCGCCACCGCATCCACTTTATAACGATTCATGATCGCTGCACATATTCCAACAGTACCAGGTCGTTTCCTCACTTCCACCTTCTCGAATGTTCCATCGCCTTTTCTTTTAAACATGCTTTCGCTGCGGTGATAGGTAACATTTATAAACGATGGTTTAAAAGACATTAGCGGATCGAGGTGTTCCCAAAGTGCATTGATGCCTTTTCCTTTCAGGGGCGGCAAGACCTCAAATGACACTAGCGGTTGTTTTGCCTGCCGTATGTGTTCAGATACTTTCAAAGCTTTTTGTTTTGTGCACTAAGCTGTTGTTTACGCGGCTGCAAACTTAGTACGTCATTAACATAATTGCAAAAGCATTATCTCCTGAAGCAACTATGCTTTAGGTTATTTTTACCAAAATTTCTGTTTGAGCATTTCCATACATACTTCAGAACTAGTTAAGCGCTATCGTCAAAGGACTGTCGTGAACCATGTATCTATCGAGGTGAAACAAGGAGAGATTGTCGGTTTGCTAGGGCCCAACGGAGCCGGTAAAACAACGACATTTTATATGGTTGTTGGCCTCATCAAACCTGATGAAGGTGAAGTTTTTCTCAACCAAGAGAACATCACAAAACTCCCCATGTATAAGCGGGCTCAGATGGGAATCGGCTATCTGCCGCAAGAAGCTTCCATATTCCGTAAGCTTTCAGTGGAAGAAAACATCATGGCTGTTTTGGAAATGACGAGGTTGCCAAAAAAGGAACAAAAGTCAAAGGTGGAGTCGCTCCTCGAGGAGTTTCGCCTGCAGCATGTCCGCAAAAGCCCGGGTGATGTATTAAGCGGTGGTGAACGAAGAAGAACTGAAATAGCAAGGGCACTGGCTGTGAACCCCAAATTCATACTTCTTGATGAACCCTTCGCGGGAATTGATCCTATTGCGGTGGAAGACATCCAGGCAATTGTTGCAAAGCTCAAGTTCAAGAATATTGGTATTCTTATTACTGATCACAACGTGACGGAAACGCTCTCAATTTGTGATCGTGCTTATCTCCTCATAGAAGGCAAGATTTTTAAACATGGCACCGCTGAAGAACTTGCAGTAGATGACCAGGTGAAAAAATTATACCTCGGTAGAAACTTCGAATTGAAGCGGAAAGACTACCTGCTGCAGGACCTAAATGCAGAAGCACTCCCTAAGCTTTAGCGTTAAGTGACTGTTCTTTTTTATCTTGCTCCTCCTCATGAAATTGCTGAGCCCCGTTATATCACGTTTTGCAAGAATGCGGTTGTGGTCCATCGAACAATGGATGAACGATCCGGTTGCCGCGCAAAAGATAGTATGGCAGGATCTTTTAGCAGCCGGCCAGTATACTGAATTTGGCAGAGAGCATAATTTTTCTTCCATACAGTCGCTCGAAGATTATAAACAAAGCGTTGCCATTCAGGATTACGAAAGTTTCCAGCCATATATCGAACGCATGATGATGGGTGAAGAGAATGTTTTGTGGAATACACCCGTGCAGTGGTTTGCAAAAAGCAGCGGCACCACCAGCGATAAAAGCAAGTTTATTCCTGTCAGTGAAGAAAGCCTAAAAGACAATCACTATAAAGCATCAAAAGATGTTTTGAGCTTTTATTATGCATCTCACCCCGAAAGCGATTTATTAACCGGCAAAACTCTGGTAATCGGTGGCAGCCACCAGATCAATCACCTGAACGAGGAAGTACACTATGGCGACCTTAGCGCCGTGGTTATGCAGAATTCCCCTTTTTGGTCAAATTGGATTCGCACACCTGACCTGTCTATAATCCTAATGGATGAATGGGAATCGAAAATTGAAAAACTTGCCCAGGCTACTGTGAGTGAGAACGTAACCTCCATGGCCGGCGTACCTACGTGGCTCATTGTTCTGTTGAAGAGGATCCTGGAGATTACCGGTAAGAAAACAATAAAAGAAGTTTGGCCTTCATTGGAATTATACATGCACGGCGGTGTGAGCTTTGTTCCTTACAAGCAACAATTTGAGCAACTGATTGGTGCTCCTATAAATTACCTTGAAATGTATAACGCCTCGGAAGGATTCTTTGCCGGACAGGATGATGTGGAGAAAGAAGGCATGCTGCTCATGTGCGATCATGGAGTGTTCTACGAGTTTTTGCCTGTGGAGGAGTGGGAGACAAACTCAAGGAAGACTTTACAGTTAAATGAGGTAGAGATCGGAAAAAACTACGCACTGGTAATTACAACCAATGGAGGCTTGTGGCGGTATTTGATTGGCGATACTATTCAGTTTACATCGCTCACACCCTATCGGGTGAAGGTGTCTGGCAGAATGAAGCATTACATTAATGCATTTGGTGAAGAATTGATCATCGACAACAGCGATAAAGCAATAGCGATAGCTTGCCAAAAGACGGGCGCCAGAGTAAAAGACTATACTGCAGCTCCAGTATACTTCTCAACGGAAAACAACGGGGCACACGAATGGCTTATTGAGTTCGAGGCACACCCCAACAATCTTCAGGAATTCATATCCGAATTAGACACCGCTCTAAAAATGGTGAACAGCGATTACGAAGCAAAAAGATACAAGAACATAGCACTGCGTATGCCGTTGATTCACCCAGTGGCAGAACATACTTTTGTTAATTGGTTGAGCAGCAAAGGAAAGCTGGGAGGGCAACACAAAGTTCCACGCCTGTCGAATGACCGATCTTTTCTGGAGGAAATAAAGCAATTCTCGAACATTAACTAAGGGATTTTATATGCCCATTCTTAGCATTGATCAAAACAGAAATATCGATTATGAAATTGTTAGAGAATAAAGTAGCCATCGTAACGGGAGGTGCAAGGGGCATAGGAGAAGGGATAGCATTGAAACTCGCCGAACATGGTGCACAAGTGGCGTTTACTTATGTCAGTGAAAGTAGCGCGGTTAAGGCTGCAGAATTAGAGGCAAAACTTAGTGCCCTTAATGTGCGTGCAAAAGCATATCGGAGTAATGCGGGCGTATTCAGCGAATGTGAGAGCTTTGTCAACGAAGTAGTGAAAGATTTCGGAACCATAGACGTTTGTGTGAACAATGCCGGCATTTCAAAGGACAATTTGTTGCTTCGCATGACACCCGAGCAGTGGGATGAAGTTTTGCAGACGAATCTGAAAAGCGTGTTTAATATGACGAAGCAGGTGATCCGCCCCATGATGAAGGCGAAGAGCGGTAGCATCATAAACATGACTTCTGTAATTGGATTGATGGGCAATGCAGGTCAGAGCAGCTATGCTGCAAGTAAAGCGGGAATGATCGGATTTACCAAAAGTGTAGCAAAGGAACTAGGAAGTAGAAACATCAGGTGCAATGCAATAGCTCCTGGCTTTGTCGAAACGGACATGACCGGCTACCTCAAGGAAGGTGAGCAGGCGGATAAGTATAAATCGGGAATTCCGTTAGGAAGGTTCGGTACTGCTGACGACATTGGGAATGTAACCCTCTTCCTCGCTTCAGATTGGAGCGCTTACATTACAGGACAAGTAATCGGCGTAGATGGCGGATTGTACATGTGATCTTTTACTCTCCGGTGAAGATCGGTTTTCGCTTCTCCAGAAAAGCCTGCACTCCTTCTTTATAATCTTTGGTTTCACTTGCTTTTTCCTGCAATAGTTCTTCATCGTGCAGTTGATTCTCATAGTTGTTTATGAACGAATTGTTCAACGCTTGTTTGGTGAAGGCAAGTGCCCTCGTCGGCATCTCAGATAATCTTCTTGCCAGATCCAAAGATTCAGCACCAAAGACATCGTCGTTATATACTTTGTAAATCATTCCCATTCTCTCCGCCTCTTCAGCCGATACTTTTTCCCCGAGCATACTCAGTGCTGAAGCCTTTTGCCAACCCACCAATCTGGGTAAGAAAAAGGTTCCTCCGCTATCTGGTATCAATCCAATTTTTGAAAATGCCTGCACGAAGGAAGCAGTTTTCGCTGCCACTACTACATCGCAGCAAAGAGCAATATTGGCGGCAGCGCCTGCAGCAACACCATTGACCGCAGCTACAACAGGTTTTTCTAACTTCCTTATTTTTCTTACAATAGGATTGTAGTGCTCTATCAGTATCCTATCCACTTTTATTGCAGTAGGCTCCACTACTTCTTCAAGGTCCTGGCCCGCGCTGAAAGCTTTTCCTGTGCCCGTGATATAAACTGCACGGACAGCATTCGAGATGTTGCAAGCATCCAGCTTTGCCTGTAGCTCTAGTGCCATTTGCCTGTTGAAGGCGTTCAGTTTTTCGGGCCTGCTTAGTTGTATAACCGCTACATTTCCGTCGATTCTAAATTGTATAGCCATGGTAAACTGTTGCCATTAATGACATTTAAAATAATCGAACGCTTCCTTACATTCAGTGCACCTATACATTGCCTTACAGGCGGTGGAGCCAAATTGGCTAATCAACTCTGTATGAAAACTGTTGCACAACGGACATTGCACGGCTTCGTTCTGAAACATTTCTTCTTTACAAAACTGTTGTCGGGGGTTGGGTGGGGCAATGCCGTAGCTCTTTAGTTTCTCCTTGCCGTAATCAGACATCCAGTCTGTTGTCCAGGCAGGTGAGAGTTGCTGTTTTATGGTGACGTACTTGTAGCCATGCTCCAGCAATTTCAGGCGAATGTCGGTACAGATAAAATCCATGGCAGGGCAGCCCGAATACGTAGGTGTGATGGTGATGTGAATGTTGCTGCCATCTATATCCACCAATCTCACCACCCCTAAGTCAGTGACAGAAAGCACCGGTATCTCTGGGTCTTTCACCGTGCTTAGAAGTTTCCATATTTCGTCAGGGTTAATCACCATTTTAGGTCAGGATAACTGCGTTGCATGTATTGCATTTCAGTGAGTATATAACCAAGATGCTCTGTGTGTCTTCCTTCTTTGCCGCCAGTGTGTCCATGACCAGAATTAAGGTCATTAAGCATATCTAATGGAAGTGTTGCTTCTTCAAATAAGTGTTGAAACTGCTGCTTCCATGTTTGTTTTAACTGAACTATCCCCGAACCAAATTGCAGTTCTGGCACTTGGTTTTCGTAGTGGGCTGCAATAAAAAACTCAGCTATGTACATTTTCAAGTTATCTATGGCTGCCAACATCCTCCTTCGACTTTCTTCTGTTCCATCTCCAAGACGCACCACCCACTCGCCACTCCATCGCACGTGGTAAGTGATTTCTTTGACTGCTTTTTCAGCAATTGCCGCCAGTTGATCACTGCCGCCTGACCTAAGCGTTGTAAATAACAACAACTGAAAGCTGCTAAAAAGGTATTGTCGCAGTAATGTTTGCGCCCAGTCGCCTTTTGGCAGTTCACAAATAAGAAGATTGAGGTATTGGCGCTCATCTCTTAAGAAGGCCAGATCATCCTCATTCAGCTCCCTACGGTAGCTTTTCCAGGCTCTCGGCAAGTACTGATCGACCGCTTCTCTGTACGCGACAGTGAAACTGTTGTATAGGGATGCAGCATGCTGGTATAAGTTCCTCGCCTGTCCTAAAAGATCCAGTGAAATATTGGTAATAGCAATATCCTGTTCCAGCACAGGCCCATGCCCACACCATTCACTATTGCGTTGTCCCAAAATCAACACATTGTCCGCAAGGTGCAACGTGTATAGAAATTCTGTTGTTTCAACACTTGTTTGCCCATGCATTTTTAGGTAATTGTGCATCGTTCTTCATATTAACGGACATGCTACAATTCACGTCCGTTCATCTACATATGCTTAAGTTCATCAGGCAAGTCGTAAAAAGTAGGATGCCGGTAAATTTTATCATTAGCAGGTTCGTAGAAGCTTTCCGAATCGTCTGGATTAGAAGCATGAACATATTTGCTTTCCACTACCCAGATGCTCGTGCCTTCCTGCCTTCGTGTGTAGACATCCCTTGCATTTTCAATAGCCATTTTTGCATCCGCAGCATGTAGCGATCCTACGTGTTTATGATCAAGTCCTTGTTTGCTTCTGATAAACACTTCCCACAACGGCCAACTGGTAACACTGCCTGAAGTTTGCGTGCCAACGTCTTTTGAACCTGCGCCTGCCTCTTTTTCACCATAATCACCATAGAAATATTTCCTGAATAAAGTCATGCTTACAAGTCATTAATTAAGAATCAGAGAAGTAGGTTAAGCAACAGAACGGTCGAAGCTTTTTGCTGCTGTTTATGCTGCTTTATTCTGGGTTGCTCTAACAGCTCGTTTATTAGCATGAATTTTTGCTGCTTCCCGCACCCATGCTCCCTCGCTCCATGCTTTGCGTCGTGCATCTAACCGTTGCTTATTGCAGGGACCATTTCCGTTCAGCACGTTCCAAAATTCTTCCCAGTTAATCTTGCCAAAATCGTAATGCTTGCGATCTTCATTCCATTTGAGCTCGTCGTCTGGTATTGTGATGCCGAGTACTTTTGCCTGCTCTGCAATCATATCTACAAACCGTTGGCGCAGGTCATCATTGCTGTATCTTTTAATCTTCCATTGCATGCTCTGCTCACTATGCATTGAGTCACTATCGTGAGGGCCGAACATCATCAGGCTTGGCCACCACCATCTATTCAGAGCATCCTGTGCCATTTGTTTTTGTTCGGCTGCGCCCTGGCACAACACCAGTAATATTTCAAAGCCTTGCCGCTGGTGAAAACTTTCTTCTTTGCAAATGCGAATCATCGCACGGCTATATGGCCCGTAGGATGCGCGACAGAGAGGCACCTGGTTCATGATAGCTGCACCATCTACCAGCCAGCCTATTGCGCCGATATCTGCCCATGTAAGTGTCGGGTAATTAAATATAGAAGAATACTTGGCCTTGCCGCTATGTAACTGATCTATCATTTCGTCGCGGCCGATACCAAGTGTTTCTGCTGCAGAGTACAAGTACAAGCCGTGGCCGGCTTCGTCTTGCACTTTGGCAAGTAAAATTTGCTTCCGCTTTAATGTAGGAGCACGAGTGATCCAGTTGCCTTCAGGCAGCATGCCTACTATCTCGCTGTGTGCATGTTGGCTGATCTGCCGAATAAGCATTTGCCGGTACTTTTCGGGCATCCAATCTTTAGGCTCGATCCGTACTTCTTCAGAAATTTTTTGATGAAAAACAAGCTCCTGGTCCTGTTCACCCATAGCAACCGTTTCATACAAATTTACCAAATACTGTGCAGCTTTCGACTCCCGTGCTGCAATCTTAACAGGCTGCTACCGTTGATCAAAATCGACTTTTACTCGAGGTGTAAGTGGGTGCGACTGACATGTGAGAATAAAGCCTTTTGCAAGTTCTTCCTCGTCTAACCCCCAGTTGCGATCCATAGTCACTTCTCCTTCAACAAGTTTAGCCTTGCATGTGGTGCATACTCCCCCTTTGCAGGCGTAAGGCAAATCAGCCCCTTGTTCCAGAGCGGCTTCCAATATTGTCTGCGCATCAAAATCAAGTGAGAAATCAAAGCTTATCCCGTCCATCTTTACACTCACCAAAGATGAACTTGCGCCTTTTTCTTCCGGTTCATTCTTCTGAGTTCCGGCAGCTGTGGGCACTGAGAACAACTCAAAATGTATGCGGTTGCTCTCCACACCTTTTTCAAGTAAATAATCTCTTATGCAGAAGGTCATGGATTCAGGACCACAAAGGAAAAAATTATGCATCTGTTTTACATCTACTAATCTCGTAAAGTACAGGTCGCATTTCTCCTTATCAATTCTGCCTGTATTAATGGTAGCATCTGTGATTTCCTTGCTCAAAACATGGTGGATACTGAAGCGGTCCATGTGCTTGTCCTTTAATGCATCGAGTTCTTCTTTAAAAATGATGGAGTTTTTTGTGCGGTTACCATAAATTAATGTGAAGGTGCTTTTCGACTCCACATTTAATGTGGTTTTTAGGATGGAAATAATAGGCGTAATGCCACTGCCTGCAGCTATAGCAATATAATTTTTACTCTGTTCAGGCTTGAGGTCTGTGAAAAAGCTACCAGTAGGTGGCAGCACGTCAAGGATTTCGCCGGCTGTAAGTTCTTCATTTGCATAGGTCGAAAATAAACCGCCGCTTACTTTCTTCACTGCAATCGTCAGCTTGTGTTCTAAAGGACTGGTGCAAATAGAATAGTTTCTTCTCACCTCCTGTCCGTTCAGGAACTTCCGAACGGTGAGGTTTTGCCCCTGGATAAAGGAAAACAGTGATTTCTTTTCTTCAGGAACTTCGAAGGTGATCGTAACACAATCCTCTGTCTCCTTCTTAACTGCGGCCACTTTCAGCGAATGAAAATGAATCATATGGAACCTGCTCTTATTTCAAAGATAGGTTCTAAAAAAGAGAGCAGTCGTTGGTGGCAGCGCCCTGAGATGCCTGTTAATTATCTACCTTATTCTTGATTTTGGGAATTGTTTTGAGGTAAGCAAAAATTGCACGTACCTCATTATCACTCAAGTGGGTGTAAGGCTTCATGGGCATACGCAAGGCTGGCTTGTTGGTAACCTGTCCATACTTCACTGCTTTGATGAACTCTTCTTCGCTCCACTTGCCGATGCCAGTTTCTTCATCCATTGTTATATTCTTCGAGTAAATGGTACCGCCATCAGGTAATTTAAAACCGTTTCCGCCGCCAAAGTAACCCTCTGATTTAGGCGGATCGGAGTAGTTGTTTTTGGCGAAATCTTTTGAATGGCAGGCATAGCATTCTACTTTGTGCAAGGCAACATATTCACCCCACTTCACCAGGTTGGTGGTATCCGGACCAGGTACAGATCCGGTGGGGAAAGGCATAGGCTCCATCGCCTTTATGTTCGTAAGAAATTTAGTCAAGAACGAATATTTGGATTCAGGCTGGGTGGTGTTGTCTGGCTGCACCCATTTGTGCTCTGAACGTAGAAAGGCGATAATGGAGTTGAGATCTTCATCAGACATTTTGGAAAGCTTGGCCATTATGGGCAGAAACTTTCCGTCTGGTGCAATGCCTGTCCTTAACAGGTAAGCTATTTGTCCATTGCTCCATTTGCCAATGCCACTCTCTGGATCTTGCGTAATGTTTTTTGCATACACGGCGCCAAACTGGTCTATTTCATCCATCTTTCTGCCCGTTAGCTTGCCGGTGTTTTCATCCATATGGCAGTCGTTGCACAACATAGCGGACAATTGCGCTCCTTTTTCAATGGTTGCAGGAGAAGCTTCAAGCTTTAGATCAACTTTTTGTGCCTTATAGGACGGAATTCCCCGAAGAGCGATAAAGGCGGCAAAGCCGGCGAGGACAATTGCAATTATTCCCAATACGATCAGGAATATACGAGCAGCTTTTTTCATTGAAGTAGTTTTGGTGGAGGTAAATTAAAAAATTCTCAGCAAAACTCAATAGAGCCTTCACGGCTAAACTTTATGCATGCTGCGTAATGAGCAGCAAAAAATACCGATTTCCCAGTCTTATAAAATAATTAGGTTTGCACGCCACTGAAGTGCAATTTACCAATGACACTTTATGCACTAAATTATAGAACATGTCCTTAATAGTTGTAGGCAGCATGGCTTTCGATGCAATAGAAACGCCTTTTGGCAAAAGCGATAAGATTATTGGTGGTGCTGCCACTTACATAGCCTGGAGCGCTTCAAATTTTACGAGGCCTATTCGGCAGATCTCAGTTATAGGCGGAGATTTCCCTACCGAGGAATTGGATGCTTTGAAGAAAAGGGGTGTAGCTCTTGAAGGTGTTCAGATAAAAAAAGATGAGAAATCTTTCTTCTGGTCTGGGAAGTATCACATGGATATGAACACGAGAGACACTCTTGAAACTCAATTAAACGTGTTGGGTGATTTTCAACCCGTAGTTCCTGAAAGTTACCAGGGCAGCGATTTTCTGATGTTAGGTAATCTTGCTCCCTCGGTTCAACTGAGCGTAATTAACCAGCTTAGTGAACGCCCTAAGCTAGTGGTGCTTGATACAATGAATTTTTGGATGGAAATTGCTTTGGATGAACTTAAGGAAGTGTTGAAGAAAGTTGATGTTTTGCTGGTGAATGATAGCGAGGCCAGGGAATTGAGCAATGAGTATTCCCTCGTTAAAGCAGCAAAAAAGATTATGATGATGGGGCCGCAGTACCTGATCATAAAAAAAGGCGAGCACGGAGCCTTATTGTTTCATGAAGACAATGTATTTTTTGCACCCGCTCTTCCGCTAGAAGATGTCTTTGACCCGACAGGCGCCGGCGACACTTTCGCCGGAGGGTTCATAGGTCACCTTGCCCGTACCAGGGACGTGTCATTTGAAAATATGAAGACAGGCATCATTGTAGGTTCGGCAATGGCCAGCTTCTGCGTAGAGAAGTTTGGCACAGAGCGACTCCGCGAAATCTCCAAAGAAGATATTGACAGAAGGCTGATGCAGTTTCAGGAGCTAGTGAACTTTGAAATTGAGCTGGTGTGACAAGGTATTAAAACTGGGTTCTCATCCGACCAGGTGAAGAATAGCTCAATCTTCTTTTATCCGGCTTGTGATGGCTCTTTCGAATTCCGCTACAAAGTTTTCGAACTCAGGCCAGGCGCTACCCGTCTTGTCCTTCTGATGTACGTATTCTTTAGCTTGTTTTTCTTTGATTTCAAGAAGCTTTTGTTGGTAAAGTTCTGTTGTGCTACCATGTTCGGTTTCGGATTCTTGCTCAAGTTTGTCAAGTAGCTTTGCAAAATTTGCCTCGTTACTTCTACCTTCCCGAATGAAGCCGATCAAATCCTCAAAATGTTTCTTCTGTTCGTGCATAATTTGTTTAATTGTCTATCAAGTAAAACGGGTCATCGTTCAATCTCGGGAACCGGGATCGAGAACTTCTCTTTTTTAACGGAATTTGATCAGCGCCTCAACCACCCTTCAATTTATACTCTTCTTTATACACCCGATTGGTAATTAATAAAAAGGAACTCGTAAAAACAAGTTTTATAATTACGACCGATTGGATTTTTTATTGCCAAATCTGGTGCAGCTGCATCATTCCGTTTTCTGCAACCAAACTCAGTGAATACATAACAAAAAAAATTTCAGTTCCAGCAGGTCAATCACAACCCCTGTTTAAAGAACTTATTTCGCAAATCTGGTGCCCTTAAAGTATGGCACTAAATTTTTTAAAGCTCAGAGAGTAGATTTTTTCCGGAAAGCCGGTCTTGTTGGTTATATGGCTTCTTTTAATCAGAAATAAACAGCTTCAAACTTGCAATGATGCAAAATTTTCCCATCTCTTTTGAGCTTACCGATG
>DASQNW010000129.1:0-2570 GCA_035644775.1 Chitinophagaceae bacterium
AGCTGCCTACCTTTGCCATAAAAGAATAATCGCCATTCTGACCGGTAAAATAGGCTTCAAAAATAGCTTCGCTGGTGCCGCCGCCGCCCCAGAAGTTATCCCAGTAATTAGCAGGTAGCGAAAAGGCGCCACTTTCGATGATCTTTTGTGCGGCATCAGCAGCCTGCTGGTATTTTTCACGCCACAGGAATACTTCTGTTTGCAGTGCATAGCCGGCATACGTTGTGGCGCGGCCTTTTGCAGGAAAATTGGGTTGCAGGTAACCACTTGTTAAGGCTTGTTCCAAGTCCTTTTCTACTTGATCCAAAAGTTCCTGTTGGGTGTTCTTTGGCACTTCAAGGTTTTGCTCGATGCTGGTGATTGGTTCAAGAATCAAGGGCGCATCTTTCCACCATTTTGCAATATTGAAATAAGCAAAAGCACGGAGGAAATAAGCTTCTCCCTGCAAGGCTTTCATTTCCGTTTCTGTAAAGTTGCGATCCGACTGTGCAATGTTTGGAAGAAAAGTTATCACATTGTTGGCGCGGTTGATCAAGGAATAAAAGTGTGACCACTCCGTATAAGCATTATCAGGGGAAACTACCTGGTTGTTCAAATCAACCAGAGAAGCCATACAACATTGCGAACCCCAGGATGTGGTGATCATATCAGCACGGATATCGCCCATATTTATAAGATATAAGCCGTTGCGCCAGTCGCCCCAGCTGCCTGCCAGCCACTTCAGTTCCACATAAACACCGGAGAGGGCGGCAATTGCATCATCTTCTTGTTTCCAGAAAGTGGCAGGTGTCAGTTCACTTTCCGGTTCTATATCCTTGAGCTTCGTACAGGCTGGTATTACGAGGGTGCTTATGATAAACACCAGCAGAAATGCAGCTATTTTTTTTGAGAATGAATATTTCATTTTGTTTGATTTCATTTTAGTTTAAAATCCCAGGTTCAGGCCAAAGGTTACCGTACGGGGCTGCGGGAAGGTAGACCAGTCAATGCCGCCTACGATCACCCCTCCGGTAAATTCTGGGTCAACACCCCTGTATTTGGTAAACGTGAATAAATTTTGCGATGTTATATAAACCCTTGCAGAAGAGAAGTACGCCCGGTTTACCAGGTTTTTCGGGAAATTATAACCTAAGGTGATTGTTTTCATACGGAAATATGATCCATCCTCTATCCAGCGTGTAGAGAACCGTGCGTTTTGAATGTCATCACGGTAAACAGCCCTGGGAATGTCAGTCACATCTCCTTGTTTACGCCAGCGGCGCGTAATGGCAACAGACTGGTTCGTATGGTCCTGCATGTTTTCCAAA
Organism: Chitinophagaceae bacterium; assembly: GCA_035644775.1. GTDB lineage: Bacteria > Bacteroidota > Bacteroidia > Chitinophagales > Chitinophagaceae > Flavisolibacter. The sequence continues at coordinate 1,308 of DASQNW010000129.1, forward strand.
CCCCGGCGTGCAGCATTCACCACATCATTTCCATATTGGAATTGCATGAAGACATTCAGATCAAACCCTTTGAAGGAGAAGTTATTCGTGATACCACCAAAGAGCTTCGGTTGCGCACGGCCAATAATTTTCTGGTCATCGTTATTGATTACGCCATCCTGGTTCAAATCTTGGAAAATGACGTCACCACCCTTGAAAGCCACACCACCGCTGCTCAGGTTACGCAGCACTTTCGGGTTGCCGTTCGCATCAAGAGCAGGCTGGCTGCCGGGCACATTACGAACAAAGTCATAAAGAGAATTACCGTTCGGACCTTTTCCTACTTCGGTCAGGTATGCATCTTCGTCACGGGAGTAGACACCTAAATGCTGCCAGCCATAAAAGGTTCCCAATTGTTCGCCTTCACGCGCAATACCGGAATAAATCCAGGCAAATTGAATGATGTCTTTACCCTTGGGCAGTTTTGTAACGATATTATTATTGTGCGAAACATTAAAGTTTGCATCCCAAAGCAAAGCACCTTTCGTGATCAACCTTGCAGAAACCCCTAATTCAACACCAGTATTTTTCGTGGAACCGATGTTTTGTAGTGACGTCGTAAAACCAGAGGAAGTGGGCAACTGAACTTCAACCAACAAGTCCGATGTTTTTTTCACATAATAATCAGCAATAAACGTGAGCCTGTTGTCCAGCACACTCAGGTCGATGCCGGCGTCAAATTGTGTTGTGGCTTCCCAGGAAAGGGTTGGCACTTCGAAATTCAAAGGTGATACCGCTGCGACGCCATTGTACTGGCCAACCACTCCGAAACGGGCGCGGGAAAGAAAGTCGCCGATGTTTTGGTTCCCGGTTTGTCCGTAGCTTACGCGGAACTTCAGGTCATTCACAGATTTCATATTCGCCATAAACGGCTCTGCAGATACCCTCCAGAAACCGGAAACAGAAGGGAAAATGGCGTATTGATTGCTTTTACCAAAACGGGTAGAACCATCCCTCCGCACAGAAGCAGCAACCGAATATTTATCATCAAAAATATAGGAGAAGCGGCTTAAGATAGAATTGATCGCCCAGCGTGAAATATTAGAGGTCGCTGCATCTATCTGAGCGCTTGCATTTAGCGTTGGGATCAGATCCGAAGGTGCGTTACGTCCTGCGGCTCTTAACCGGTCCCACTTGGTTTCCTGTTGTGTATACCCAACCAGTGCAGTCAGGTTGTGCTTATCCTTAAATGTTTTATTGTATGTAAGGATATTTTCATTCAGC
>DASQNW010000130.1:0-2538 GCA_035644775.1 Chitinophagaceae bacterium
CGCAAATTGTGCAATGTGAGTATAGCAACGGTGATATGAGTGGAAATCCTTCTTGTGTGATCGCAGGCGTTGAAATACTCCATACACCACTGCTGCACTTACCATCATCAAAATAGGAGCGATAGTTTTGATAAAGCTGCCTAGCTCGATAAGATTGCTGAACAGAAAATAGGTTAGCGAAATGTAGCAAAGCACCGCCATTAGTGCATCGGTAAAGCGCAGGGATAGCCATCCGCAAACCAGCATCATAACAGCCGATATCAATCGGCCGTCTACAGATGTATCATTAAAAAGCCAAGCGCTGATAATGAAAGCAACGACCGAAATCATTAAGGCATTGTCAACACCTGCATTATAGTATTTTTTACGTCCTGCGAATAGCTCCAGAGCAGCATACGAGATTAGTGCCATCAGTACCAAACCGGCTATGGCAGTATTCTCTGAAGAAAAGAACAGCATTCCAATCAGTGCAGTAGAAAAAATCACCGCAACGCCAGTCAGCAGGAAAAGTGCAATTCTGATGAAAAAATTAGGTGTGTAAAGAGCATCGGGGTAAGCTTCTTTTACTCTATGAAGGCTGTGGGCAGAAATCAACCCTTCCTCGAATGCTTTCAAGGACTGGTTCTGTACATAGCGGTTGTATAGTTCGTCCGGTTTATAAATCTGCATGGCGCCTCAATATTTTATTGTAATGAATGAGCAGGCGGATAAAGCCAACACCAGACAGGATGAAGTAAAGAACCACAGCATAAAAACTGCCTATGTCAGCCCCAGAGCCTGTCAACAGTTTAACGACAACATAGCTTATCCCAATCCAGAAATACAAGGCACTGATCACCAGAAAATAAAACGATTTCATGTGAACGCCATTGCGAAAGCTTAAAAAGCCAACAACAGCCAGAACCCCAAACCAAAGAAGAAACATGGAATCAAAATGAAAGAGTGCAGCCAGCAATGCAATAAAGAGTATATGCACCCCGAAGTTTTGATAGGTAAAGGAGAAATGTGCTTTTACTTTTTTGATGGTTGAAAAAAAGCCGATTGCAATTAAAGTGACACCTAATGCGATGGCTGAATAAATAGTTGGTTCACTATTAAAATCGTTTTGCTGTAAAATGCGTGTAGGTGTGGCTGTAATGCCCACCCATGCTGCGAGATTGGTAATGGCGAGGCTCAACACACCCAGGTGATCAAAATAATAAGCGGCTATAAACAGCAAGAGCATTGGTATAAATGCTGCCAATCCCCAACGGTGGCCAAAGACATTGTATTGCGCCTGTATATAGCCAACAAAGACCAATAATAGAAGGCAGCCCAGCAGCAGTATATAATCATACCAGAAACCTTGGAAGTTTAGCTTTTCGCGGCTATACCCAGGTGCATTTTTCAAGCAGTAGGCGAAGCAGGTTGCACCTCCTGCGGCAATGCAAATTACCAGTACGTCATGACCAACGGTATCTATGTGCTTGTAGACTAAAACACCAATCGCTGTAGTGAACAATACAATACCGAGATAAAGAAGACTACGTAGCTCCCAGAAAAGTGAGAACATAGTTCTGTGTTCTTCAACATTTCGGTATTCTGCTTCGGTAATAAGTTGTTGCTGCAGCAGGTTCTGGAAGAGGTGGCGATGCATTTACTAATTTAAACATAATGTGTTTGATGAACTGAATTTACATGTTCATCGTTCTGACAGGAACGTGTTCCGCTTTTTTCAGAGTGCATCTTTACTCTTTGCATAGAAAGTTCTAAATAGGCAAGCTTTAGGCCTTTATTCTTATAGAACCTTATTGTATTTATCGTTCCAGTTATTGCTTGAAGGGCCGGTAGGTTTGTATTATGAAATCTTGCACCTTGCCGCTGCTCGATCGCCCACCCTTATGTAAGTCGCTGGCGTGGTTAAGCCAATATCCTCATGAGAAAACTGCTTTTCATCACCATGGTGTTTTTAATTATCCACGTGCAGGCGCAAACAATCTATTGCCTCAGTCTCGGACATCATATACTCAGTAAAAATAGTGTGGCCGGTGCTTCTAGCCACTAAAATCCTCTGTGTACAGTTTTAAATTCCTATTTGCTACCTATTCACCAGACTATTTTTTATCTTGAAATCTGCTTATGAGAGTTGTACTCGTATTTCTCCTTTCACTCGGAGGACTGTTGCCAGCTTTTTGCCAAAGGGAAACCAGTCAATGGTTCTTAAACAACAATAGAATTTTTGTTGCACCTACAGGCATTAGCAATCTCCCACCAGTAGTGAGCACGGTCTCTAATCCCTTCAACCCTTCGATTGCGAGCACATCAGTTTCAGACGCAGCAGGAAATCTTTTATTTGCATGCGACGGCGCAACGATCATTGATAGAAATTTAAATGTTATGCCTGCCTTGGATGGCAAGAGGCTTACTTCAACTAATGATAAGGTATTGGCCGTAAAGATCCCGGGTAGCTCTAAGTACTACGTTTTCTATTCGAGCTACAATATTAATCATCGAAATGCTCCATATACCCTAAGATATGCTCTTGTTGATCTTTCGTTG
>DASQNW010000131.1:0-3523 GCA_035644775.1 Chitinophagaceae bacterium
TTTTAATATTTACTATTCCCTCTTACATCTTTTTACAAAGAGGATGTTTTTATGTCATCAGCTTCAGAATTTCTATTGAACTTCTGTTGCGTCGCACACTTGTACTGTTGGATCACTGTCAACAATTCCCACAGTTTGCACTTCTTAGAAGGACGAGCAGTTATGGGGAATTCAACCCCAGATCTTCCCGCCACTGCGGGATGCTCTATCCATCGCATTTCCCTGCATAACTAAGAGCCGTTATGGGGAATTGAACCCCAGACCTCTTCCTTACCAAGGAAGTGCTCTACCACTGAGCTACAACGGCATGTCTATTGACAGCCTGCCTGCTGGCAGACAGGTGACCGTTGTTGCTGACAGTAAACAAAGCCTGTCAACCGTCATCTCTCATCCTGTCATCTTTTGAGCGGGAGACGAGGCTCGAACTCGCCACCTATAGCTTGGAAGGCTATCGCTCTACCAAATGAGCTACTCCCGCTGGTGAAATATGCGTTACCAATAATCAAAGAACTGTTGTGATGTGTAAACGTGCGAATATGATATGTGCAAATTCAGAAACCATAAAATGGATCTGCTTCCATCTACTCATCACTCATCTGCACTTTCACACATCTCCAAATCTGCACATTCGCTCACCTACACATTCACTCACCTCCTCCGCACATTAAAATCGGTTCGTGGGCAGGAGTGGATTCGAACCACTGAAGTCGAAAGACAGCGGATTTACAGTCCGCCCCATTTGGCCGCTCTGGAACCTGCCCTTTCAGAGTGTTTCCACCCGTCTGCGCCAGTATTAACTTTTGCCAAAAACTCCTGTAACTGACCATAGTCGGTACGTTAGTTCTTGCACGTATCTTTTGAGCCACCTGCCAGAATCGAACTGGCGACCTACTGATTACAAATCAGTTGCTCTACCGGCTGAGCTAAGGTGGCATCTACCACTTATCTTAGCTTCAATAGTTCGACGAACAGTTAAGTGGCATTATTATAAATAAAGAACTACCCAAAAATTTTAGGAAGGCAAAGGTAACGGAATTTGATTATCCACAAAAAAACTCAACAAATTTCTAAGAGGCTAATGGGCATAAAAAAACCCCTGGAACAGGGGTTTCGAAAGCTTATGCAAATTGTCTTTCCTTTTTCTTTTTTATTTGATTGATCACGGCATCAAATGCCTCATCAAAAGAGGCTTCAAAAGATTTACTTGTAGATTTTACAAAGAAGTCAGCTTTGGGTACATGAATTCTGATTTCGGCGATTTTGTCCTTGATATTATGTACCACATTGTCAAGCTTCAGATAAACATCCACTTTGATTATCCTGTCGTGAAAGGTATTCAGTTTCTCAATTTTTCGTGTTACATAGTCTACTAGTTTTCGATCTGCATCAAAATGAAGCGTTTGAATGTGTAGGTTCATAGAAATCTTTTTAACTGTGAAACAATAAATAAAGAGCTGGGCTCAACCGGTATCAGGTTGCTATGAAATTAATTCATCGCAGCCTTTCTACCAACTAAAAAAAGGAAAAAAGCAACGCAGAAAAATGTGGAATTTCAGGCCTTCGGATGTGCCTGCTGATAGATGCTTTTAAGCTTCTCAATAGTATTGTGGGTATATACCTGGGTAGCCGCCAAACTGCTATGCCCGAGCAGCTCCTTTACGGCATTCAAATCTGCACCGTTATTACTGAGGTGTGTAGCAAATGAATGGCGCAGCACGTGAGGACTACGCTTTTCTATTGTGGTGACGAGACTTAAATTTTTCTTTACACTTTCGTACACAGTTCTTGGACTTAATGGCTTTCCCTTGCCATTTACCAACAGAACAAGATTATCTAGTTTCAACAGTTGCTTTTCTCTGGAATACTCAATAATGTGCTGCAGCAATTCTCTGCTTACGGGTATGATGCGTTCCTTATTCCCTTTCCCAAGTATCTTGATTGTGCTGTTGTAATGATCAATGTTGTCTTGCCTGAGATGAATTAGTTCGCTAAGCCTGATACCGGTGTTGTAAAAAATGTGCAGCAACAGCCGCTCTGTCTTGCCTTTCCAGTCGTCTGTGAATTCTACGTGTGTCAACAAGGTGTTTAGGTGCTCCTTTGACACAAACTGCGGAAGCCTTTTTTCTCCCTTAGGCGCCACAATCTTCGACATTGGCGACTGAGCAATTACTCCCAATTTTACCTGGTATTTGAAAAACGAACGGAGCGTGGAGATCTTCCTGTTGATGGTTTTTGAAGTGAGTGCTCCATCCTTCAATGTGGCCAGCCAACTTCTGACATATACATGCGAAAGAGACTGGAGGGAAAGTTCTCCATAGGTGTTGTTAATAAAATGGAAGAAATCCCGGAGGTCAGTAGTGTACGAGATTACGGTGTGCTGAGAAAAACGCTTTTCGAACCTGAGATAATCAATAAACGGTTGAACAACAGGATCTGGGGCCATAAAAAAGAATAGCTGCAAGGTAAACAAAACCTTACAGCTACAATACTATATTAAAACAGCTATTATATTTCTATCTTGCCGCTTGCAATTTGTTGTTTGTATACAGCTTTCAATACCTGGTTTCTGCGACGCACAGAAGGTTTAGTGAAAGACTGCCTTTCTCTCAACTGCAATAAGATCTTAGCTTTCTCAAACTTTTTCTTATACTTCTTTAAAGCTTTATCGATGTTTTCGCAGTCTTTAGAATCAATAATCAACATGCAGAATGCCTCCTTAAATTTTTTTTAGGAGCGGCAAAGATAAGGGTTGAGACAGGTTTTGTCCAAAAGAAAATGCAAAAATCCGAAATTTACCCAATGTTTACTGGAATCATCGAAGCTGTAGGTCGGGTTGAGAGGGTTGAACATAAGGGCACCAACAGAAGCTTTTGGATATCGGCTCCGATTACATCAGAGCTTAAGGTAGATCAAAGTGTGGCACACGATGGTGTCTGCCTCACTGTTGAAGATGTTCTACCAAATTGCTACAAAGTAACAGCTATAGCAGAAACTCTTGACAAGACTACACTAAAATATTGGACGCAAATCACAGAAGTAAATCTTGAAAGAAGCCTTTTACCTTCACGGCGACTGGATGGTCATTTTGTTCAGGGTCATGTAGACACCACTGGAAGATGTGAGCTCATTGAAGATAAACAAGGCAGTTTTGAGATAACCGTTTCTTTCCATGAGCGCTTTGCCTCTCTTGTTATTGAGAAAGGCTCGATTGCAGTAAACGGAGTCAGCCTCACAATTTTTGACATAGGCCGTACGTCATTTAAGGTAGCGATCATCCCGTACACATGGAAACATACCAATCTAAAAAACTTAAGCAGAGGAGACGGTGTGAATGTAGAGTTTGATATGGTTGGGAAGTATATTTTGAGAAGCAAATTACTTAGCCAATAGACTAAAGCTGCCTATCCCGATTTTCATGCAAAGATCCCAACATCGTTCAGATCAGAACCTGCAATTACTTGTACTACTGGGTGCATGGTGTTTAGTTCACTGCTTCATCTTTGTCAAGATTGGTGTTCAACCC
>DASQNW010000132.1:0-2253 GCA_035644775.1 Chitinophagaceae bacterium
TATGACCTACCAAATATACTGACCTATAAAAAAGCCCCGGCCATTAGGGCGAGGGGCTAAATTTCATACTCTTCCGTTGTGTGCACTAAAGGAGAATAACGAGAAGTGCAATGAGTATAAGTGCTCCCAGAGAGATGTAAATTCCTCTACCTTGAATTGCTTTTGCTTCCTTGTTAATGTCTTTTAGCTCGGACCGCAATTCTTTTCGTTCTGCTTTCGTAAGCTTCGATTTGTCCAAAGATTTGATTTCTTTCACGCGGTTAGTCAATGCCTCTATTCGGGCTTTCTGCTCATCTGTTAAATTGCGGGTTTTGTCAGCAGCAGGATTGTTGTTCGAGATGTTTGCAGCTGCCGGTGCGGCGCTGATTAGTAACATGAATAACATTGCAAGTAAATTGGTTCTCATCTTCATAAAATTAAATTTAGTAACCAGAGATATGCAATAATCCAACCACACAAAAGCGATTTTGTTGAACAGAATAGCAGAACTGTTTCAGCAGGCTGTGAGCTTTACCCTTAAATAAATGTATCACTTCAATCAGCCTAAGGCAGGGGATCATGTCCGCTGCCGCCCCAGGGATGGCAGCGTGCGATCCGTTTGAGCGTAAGCCAAAAACCCTTAAAAACACCATAGCGCCTGAATGCTTGAAGCCCATAGTGCGAACAAGATGGAGTAAACCTGCAGGTAGGCCCAAGCAGCGGCGAGATCACCCATTGATAAATCTTTATCAAGCCAATAAAGGGAAGTGCAAGAATTTTAGTTACGCTTTTCATTTGCGGGTAAGTGCTTAAGTAACACCTGAAGGCTCTTACCTACGGTGAGGTACAACTCATTATAGTCAGGCATTTTTTTATCAACGTAAATAAAAAAAAGCAAGCCTCTTAATCCACGTTGCTCCATCACCAACAACAACTCTTTTTTTTGGAGCCGGTAACACTCACGCAAAAGCCTTTTTATGCGATTGCGATCAACAGCACGCTTGAAATGACGGCTGCTTACTGTTACTCCCACTTGTATATTCGAAGGTTCGTTTGACACGGCAGGAGAAAATCTATAACTAACCCTCAGCGGAAAAATGCTTAAGCTCGAGCCGATTGCAAAAAGCTCCTTTATCGCTTTGCGGCTCTTCAGCTTCTCTTTCCTTCCAAACGAAAAAGGCTTAGTCATGCAGTAAGGTACAAAAAAGCCCTGTGCAGTTGCCAGGGCTTTAAGCGGTTGAACAAGCGGCTTATTTTAATTTTCTTTCGTCGGACACAGTTAGTTTTTTCCGGCCTTTAGCACGACGGCTTGCCAGCACTTTTCTACCATTAGCCGTTTGCATGCGCTGGCGAAACCCGTGGACGGATTTGCGGCGCCTGCGGTGGGGTTGAAATGTACGTTTCATTGTTTAAAAAATTTTCACGTTCCAAAATTACCTGTGGAGAACCAGGTATATTCAAGTTACACTACAGGTCACCACACCCGTAGTTTTTGTGAAAGGACGGCAAAGGTAAGTGAACAATTCAAATTCCTTAGCAAAAAGTAAAACAAATAGCTTCATTTAGTTTTGGCTATTCAGCAGTTTTGAGTTGAAGGAATATCCTGGAAAGCGAGGAATCTACCTGGGGATGCGAGTTCTTACAAAGATTGTCTCCCCTTATGTTGTCGATCCTTTTGTCAAGGTCTGGGTGGCTGCTCATCCATTCAGCTGTTTTTGGAGCACCGGCTTCTTTCTTTAACATGGAAAACAACTGCACAAAGCCTTCACAGCTTATGTTTCTTTCCGCGAGTATCCTGGCTCCTGCATCATCAGCTTCTTTCTCCAATCTTCTGCTGTAGGATAGCCCCTTCAGTTCATCAGCATGGCTCACCACTACACCTCCTATAGCTGTAGCATCACCTGCAATTAATGAAATGATAACGCTCGACCCGAACTGTCGAAGCATCGCCCGTACTGTATGGCGGTATTGCACGTGTGTAAATTCGTGCGACAATAAAGCAGCTAGTGCTGGATACGTGCTGATGCCATGAATAATTTTATCGTACACCACGATGTTGCCGCCAGGCAGTGCAAAAGCGTTCATTACATCTCCCTTTACTACCGTTACACGGATCTGATAGTCAGATGGAATATTTAGCTGACGAAAGAAGTCATTAATGTATTTTGTTTTACCCTCGTCGACGTCAAAATCCTTCTTCATTGCTGCAAACACCTGATCGCCGATGGACTTTTCATAGCTCCTCGGAAACCGGTTAGCCAGTGCAGCTGCAGC
>DASQNW010000133.1:0-3027 GCA_035644775.1 Chitinophagaceae bacterium
CACCCGATATTGTTATTGGATTGTCATAAAAAGGGGTAGTGATGGCTGAAAGCCTGTCGGCAAGAACCAATTTTTTGAATAATCCCAGCAAGATTCTGTTAACTCCCTTCATGCAGTCTTCAGAAATTGCCATTTTTCCCCTCACGTTATTTAGTTGCCCTACAAATTCCTGGTAACGCATGACAGGTCCCAGGCTCACCTTTGGAAAGAAAGAATTGAAAAGCAGGAAATGAACAAAATTGGACGCAGGTGCAATTCGCCTTTTCTGAACGTCAATCAAATACGATATGTTTTGCAAGCCATAGAAACTCAACCCCAGTGCCACAATTATATCTGTGGAATGACCCTCGCTGACAAAACTGTCCTGCAGTGTTACTAAGCTTTCGCGAGACAGGAATTTGTTTATGAAAAGTATTGAAAGAGCATTGATAACAATAGCTCCATAATAGACAGTGGGGTTCTTCCTTTTTCCGTCGCCTCGGTTTACATATGCCCCTACACTATAATTGAACCAACTGAAAAAAAGGAGAAAAACAACAGAACTACTATTATAAAAGCCGATTAGAATTAAACTGGTGATTAATAAAAAATAGACCTTATAGGCAGATGTACATTTGTAGTAAATAAATAATAAAACCGGTAAAACCAAAAAATATTCAAGAGAATATAAAAACATGTAAGAAATTAATCGTCACAAGATATGTTCACGAACAGAATCAACGACATCATACAAAAAATAAGTGAAGCCAACCCTTTGCACGCAAAGAAGATAAAAAAAAATCTTTCTCGTGGCATAATTGATCTTGATGAGGCAGAAGGCTTCTTCGACACACTATCTGAATACCTTGAATCGACAGGAAGGGATATAAACTATTGCGTATCCTGCTACTTGCTGCTGATTAAGGATATGTTCTACTACAGGCAAAAGTTCCTTGAAACAGGCTGTTACGCCAATAACTCTTCACACCAGGTACAAAAGAACATTTATGGAAATACAGACGTAATGGAGTATCACATGCACGGGTTATTACTTGCACAATTTTTATGGCCTGACCAATTCCATCGATTTACCTTCTTTAAACAACAACTTCTTTCCCTGCATACACCTATTGAAAGTTATCTGGAGATCGGTGCAGGGCACGGGTTGTATGTTAAAGCAGCATTGAACTGTCTTCCGCAATTAAAAAAGGTTGATGTTCTGGATATAAGTGCTACCTCTTTGGATATGTGCAGGTACTTCACTTCTTCACCAATCGTAAACTATCATCTGAAAAATGCCTTTGATCTCGAAGAAAATAAAGCTTACGACTTTATTTCCATTGCTGAAGTTCTTGAACATTTGGAGGATCCGGCGGCTATGCTATTTAAAATAAGAAAACTTCTAAAACAGCATGGGACCATCTTCTTATCCACTCCGGTAAATTCACCCATGATCGACCACATATACCTGTTCCGGTCAATTACCGAAATAAAAGAACTAATCACCTCCCAAGGACTTTGTATTGTGTGTGATACGTACATGAGCAGCGAAGACTTACCCTATGATGAATCTTTAGCAAAGAAAGTTCCGATCATGTACGCCGCATTTCTCAGGGCGTGCTAGTTAGTTTTGTTTGTATCTGTTGAATAAGATCTCCCACATTTTGAAGCTGCAACACCTCATCCAGCAAAAAAGAGATTTGAAATTGATGTTCTACTTCGCTGATCAGCTGCATGTGTGTCAATGAATCCCATGCCTCAATATCATCGGCATTATTAGTTTCCTTAATTTCCAACTTTTCATCTTGAAAAATATCCTGAAAAATCAGCTGTAGCTTTTCCTTTATTTCTTCCCGTGTCATGCGATCAAAGTTATTCAACATTGTAAACTATCTCATTAAGCAATAGCCTGTCCACCTTGTTATTGCTGTTAACTGGGAATTCTTCAAGCTGTAAAATTCGGCGCGGGATCATGTAGTGAGGAACTTTTTGTTTGAGCGCCGCTACTATTTCCTTTTCCGACATCGAATGTTTGAGGACCATGGCATACAACACATTCAAGCCCGACTTATTTCTGTGTACCACCGCATAACACGGCTGCTGAACAATGCTGCTAATGGCTAATTCCACTTCTGCCAACTCAATTCTGTATCCATGGACTTTATGCTGGAAATCTTTACGTCCTGAAAAAACAAGACTACCGCGCTGGTTGACAAACGCTAAATCCCCCGTTTTATAATATGAAAGACCAGATGAGGAATCAATAAAGAATTTGTCGCTGTGCTCATTATCAACATACTGCTCAATAACCTGTATTCCTGTAAAAGCCAGTTCACCTATCTCACCTTTAGATACCGTCTGGTGTTGATCATTTATAAGCAAATATTGCATCCCTTCAAAGGGTATTCCAAGAGGAACAACATCATGGTGAGATTCCTCCAGACTTTTGCCTTCCTCCCAAACATATCGGGTACATACAATTGTAGTCTCTGTGGGTCCGTAAAAATTGTGTAATGCACCATTTGGAAAACATCTCTTCCATTTAGTAGCGATAGCATGCAACAATGCATCTCCAGAAAAAAAGCTGTAGCGCAAATAAGGATAAGTAAACTGGTTCAGATATTTTTCAGCGAACAACAAAAGTGTAGGCACCATACTAACTACGGTTATTTTATATTGTTGCAAGGCTTTGAAAATTTGAAGGTATTTCAACCCGGCTTTTCCTCCATTTACAAAGTAGCAACAAGCGCCCACCATCAGCGGCATTATAAAGGAAAAGTAAAATACGTCGAAGGTTGTATTATAAACCTGTAGAAAACGGTCTTCCTCATTGAAGTCGTAGTGACGTAGAAAAAAATTGAGGCAGCCATCTAAGTTCCTATGCGACACCGGAACACCTTTAGGATACCCAGTGCTGCCTGAAGTAAAAAGAATATAGGCGATGTCAGGATACGACGCACCCTCTTTGGTTTTTTCCGGATGTTTTTCACATTTGGTTTCAGTATACCAACTGATCTCCAATTCTGCGACATCATGGAGGAGGGCCTG
>DASQNW010000134.1:0-2499 GCA_035644775.1 Chitinophagaceae bacterium
TCGATATGAACGTTCGCTCCTAAAGGCTTTCCCCCATCAAAGCCGCTTCCGTACGGGACAGGTGAATAGGGAGGCGTTGCTGGCGGAGGTACATTTCCTCCGCTTCCGAAGGAGCCTCCCTGATACGCATTGCAGAATGAATACCGTAATTCATCTCCGTCAGCATCTTGAGCAGCAAAACTGTAGGAGAACGAGTTATTTTCACAAACCACTACCATGTCGCTGCCTACAAAACGTGCACTGCTATTGCTGGCAGCTGCTTGAAATGGTATTTCAGAAGTATAGGTGGCGCCTATGCTTCCATAATACTCAATAAAGTTGCTGATGCCAGCAATTCTGAATACCACCTGGCACGACACAATATAACCATTTACCGATGCGGGTAGCAGTAGCTCGAACTCATAGTAGCCTACTTCAAAACAAACGCGTGGAGGCTGGGTAATACACTTGTTGGGGTTAGTGAGTTCGAGTGTTTCAGTTCTTCCCAGCGGGACAGTGATATCCTGTATACGTTCATTGGTTTTGCGATCGAAAATGGCGATGACGGTGGGGTTGGATAGCTGGCGATCGCTCCGGCAGCTCTTAAACAACTTTACAGTAACCTGGTAGCGATAAAGACCATTGACCACCTCTACAAAACGATAATACATTTCCCCCCCGGTAATGTGCTCAGCCTTTCCGGTTAAAAACGATCCAATAAGTACAAAAATGATTAGAAATCTCTTCATTGCCAGGCGGCCTCATAGGATGGCACAACAATCAAATACGGTGGAGTACTATGAATATACGTTTTCTTTTTAGAAGAGCCACAAAAGAAGCTAATTACAATTGATAATAGAAGCTATTTTCTGATGAGAAAGATTCCGGCTAATATCAGTGCCACTCCTGCCATCTTCATTCCTGTGACCGGTTGCATTTTTGCACCGAGCAGTCCATAATTATCAATAAGCAGCGACATCAGTATCTGTCCGCAGATGATGAGGATAAATGTAAGGGCCATTCCTTGCTTTTGGTTCACCCAGGTAGTGTAGCTTAGGAAAAATGCTCCTATTAATCCGCCAAGCCAAAGAAACCAGGGATGAGTTTTTGACGGTTTTAGCTGAACCAGCGCATTGCCGCTTACGAAAAGATTGATTAGCAAAAGACATAAAGTTCCTACTATAAAAGAGAGGAGCACCCCCACCAAAAAGCCACCCGTTTGCCTGCCCAACCTTGTATTTAAAATGGTTTGTACGGGCAATAGACTTCCAGCCACTAATGTTCCGATGAGCATGAGATATTTCATACGACAATTCTAAAGCATCAAAAGTAAGGAAGGCAGCTTCAGGAGAAGCATCATCACCGCTATCTCTCCCTAATTAAATTTGATCATGTATTCCCGCAAAGAAGCTTCGCAAATAAGACAGGAGTTCTGGACAATCTTTGGCCAATATATGGCACCTGTATCATCTGCCGATGGTGAAAAGATAAATTGGATCAATTACAAGACAGGAAAGAAAGGATTACAATTTAAGATGGAAGCCGACCAAAGCAAAGCTTCAATTGCTGTTGAAATAAGTCCGGCAGATGCATTCTTAAGGAAGGCGTACTATCAACGCTTCATGTTACGTATGAAGGATCTTGAGAGGCTACTTTATGAAAAATGGACCTGGTCTGAGGAATATGTGCAGGATGTCCAAATAAAAAGCAGAATCTACAAAGAATTACCTGGAGTAAGTGTGTTGAAACGAGAAGATTGGCCCGCAATAATTTCCTTTCTAAAACCGAGAATAATTGGTCTGGACAGATTCTGGAGCTGCTATAAGTACGAGTTTGATTTAGGTTGATTATTTGTTCTCTTTTGCCCTGTGACAGATAATCTCTATAGAAAAACTAAAAGCCAGTGCAAAAGCTACTGCCTGCCAAAGCGACTCACCTTTAATTAAAGAAAGGATCATCATAACAAGGCAGAATAGGCTTACCATTACTGTTAACGCATTTTTTTCAGAGAGATATATTTTCATCGTATTTTGTTTGATGTTAGTAGCTTACGAAGAGCTGCAAATTTAATCCTCGACCGCTTCTTTCCCACAAAATCATCGGTGAAGTCTTGATTTTTATCGACTAAATATTTCTTAAAAATGCAGAACCTCTTCGATCCATCGATCTTAACTGTCAGGCACTTACGCTTTTTAAGTGTTTCTACCTAAACATGAATTTGTTTGTTGCACATTGGCGGCAAAAAAGATATTTTGTCTTACGATTGTTAATGAGAGTCAAAAGATTGTAATCCGCAATACCCGCAATTATGGAAAACCAACTTCAGAAAAAAGAGTTCTCATCCTTGCACGACATAAAAGAAGTTTCGAAGAGAACAGTTCAGTTTATCAATGTTGCTTTAATTGTTGCTTCGCTGATTATTCCTTTAAGGCTGTATTTTGGTCATTTGCTTCCGGCGGCGACTCTTTCCGGCTTCTGCATTTTTTGCGGCATTACCTTATGGCTGAATAAAAAAGGTAT
>DASQNW010000135.1:0-1755 GCA_035644775.1 Chitinophagaceae bacterium
CCGGCAATTCAGGTGGTGGCCGTATACGGCGGTGCGTCGATCGTGACCCAAATCAGGGATATAAAAAGAGGTGTGCAGGTAGTGGTAGCAACACCGGGGCGCCTGATCGATCTTATTGAAAGAAAGGCAATAAATCTCGATCAGATTAAATATGTTGTGCTGGACGAGGCAGACGAGATGCTGAACATGGGCTTTCAGGAAGATATAGAGTTTATTCTTCAGAATACACCGCGTCGCGACAGCACCTGGCTTTTTAGCGCAACTATGCCACCGGAGATCAGGAATGTGAGCAAAAGGTATATGCAAAAGCCGGTTGAAATAACTGTAGGCAAGATCAATACGGCCAACAAGAATGTAGACCACCAGTTTTATACAACCACTGCTCAACATCGATATGAGACGCTTAAGCGGCTTATAGATTTTAACCCTGGCATGTACGGAATCATATTTACTCGAACCAAGGCGGATGCGCAGGATATTTCTGAAAAGCTGACCCGAGAGGGCTATGATATCGAAGCACTGCATGGCGACCTCACCCAGGCACAGAGAGATAAAGTAATGAACAGCTTTAGAGACAAGTCACTGCAATTGCTGATTGCAACAGATGTTGCGGCCAGGGGCATTGACGTTCAGGGCATCTCTCATGTGATCAACTACGAACTTCCGGATGACATTGAAGTTTATACACACAGAAGTGGCCGCACAGGCAGGGCAGGGAAAACAGGAGTTTGCATGTCTATTGTGCATACAAGAGAGCTGTTCAAGATTAAGCAGATTGAACGCATGGTGCAGGTACCTTTTCATAAACTAGAGATACCTACCGGAAAGGATGTTTGCAGAAAGCAATTCTATCATTTCATCGAAAGAATGTTGCAGGCCGATATCACTCATGGCGATTATGAAACCTACGTGCCAATGCTGCAGGACAAGTTCCAGGAAATGAGTAAGGAAGAAATTTTAAAAAGAGTGGCAGCACTTGAGTTTGACCGTTTCTTGAAGTACTATGAAAACTCAGAAGACCTAAACGCACGCGAGCGGGCTCGGGAGATCAGTGTTCGTGACACGAGAGGTGGTGGTTCAGAGCAGGGCAGAAGGCGCGACACAAAGGGTCGGGAATATGGTGGTGATGGAAATTACACCCGATTATTTGTGAACCTTGGTACTAAAGACGGCTTTTACAAAGCAAGCTTTCTGCAATTCATTCTTGACATGAGCGATTTAACCAAAGATGTTTTGGGCAGAATTGATATGAAAGAAATGAACAGCTGGATTGAAATCAATAGCAAAGCTGCCAACCAGATGATTAAAGCTATTGATGGTAAAAATTTCCATGGAAGAAAGATTCGTATGAACCTGGCAGAGTCGGGCGGTAATCGCAAAAAAGTTTATCAATAATTTTTTTATTTCTTCTCATTGCCTATTTTTGCGCCGATCATGAGAGCAACAAGAGCAAACTATTACTTTTATTTTTACTTCTTTAGCGAGAAGCCGGGATGCTTTTGTTGAAAAAACGAATTAGATAATCAACATAGAAGTCCCGGCCAAAAGGCCGGGATTTTTTTTAGCAGCCTCGTGGAAAAGAGGTGTTGCAAAATTGGAACAATGGACTCTTCTATCACATCTGACCTACAAAAACAAACTGGCCAGAAAAGCTATTTGGGTTGGGCCATCCAAGGCTTCGCAGGGAGTTTTCACCAGGTGGCTGCCCAGCAATTTTTTGGGAAAGACGTTCATGTGCTTCCGTGTGTAACTTTT
>DASQNW010000136.1:0-4511 GCA_035644775.1 Chitinophagaceae bacterium
CAGGGCAGCCGCGGTCGAATATACTTTATCGAAGTACAGTGTTGAGGCTCAATACGTAAGAGAGCGGCATACACAGGCGAAGGCTCCTTGAATGCGATTGATTATATGCTGGAAATCAGAAATGCTATTTTTTAGAATAACTGCTTCAAAGTCTGTCAATTTTAAGAATTTGTCACTCCCATTTGTCCGATTATATTTGCACCACCTATGGTGCTCGCTCGGTCCGGAAAAACCTATGTGACTGAGAAGGCGAAGCCATGTAAAATCTTACCCGTGTCTCATAAGTGGTATGCTATATATACACGACCGCGCTGGGAAAAGAAGGTAAATAATCTTCTCCTGCATAAAGGCATCGAATGTTATTGCCCTTTGAACAAAGTTCGTAGAAAGTGGAGCGATAGAATAAAAGTTGTGGAGGAGCCATTATTCAAGTCCTATGTTTTTGTGCGCATTGCAGAGGAGGAAAGAACAAGTGTTCGGATGACAGATGGCGTTATAAATTTTGTTTACTGGGACGGCAAGCCAGCGCTCATCAAAGAACGTGAGATTCAAACAATCAGGAGATTTTTGGATGAGTATGAGAACGTGGGACTGGTGAAGATGGATTTGAAGCTGGATCAAAGAGTGAGAATATTAGCTGGACCTCTTATGGACCAGGAAGGAAAAGTGATTCAGGTTAAAAACAAGGTTGCCAAGGTAGCCATAGACAGTTTAGGATACTTGCTGATCGCAGATATCGACAAGGGCAAATTGCAGTCGACAAACCCTAATAAATATTGATGCACCGCCTATTTTTATTGCCTGCCTGTGTGTTGTTCCTCATGTTCACATCCTGCCGCACGCAACGGGCGATCTATAATTATCTCGAAGATTATACCGATTCAAGTTCACTGAGAAACAGTACCATAACGGAGCCGCTGATTCAAAAGAATGATCTGTTGTCGATTCAAATAACAAGTGCGAGCCTTGATCCTCAAACCGATGCGTTGTACAACCAACAAGTTGCAACAGGCGCCACACAGAACACGCAGCTTCAGGGTTATTTGGTAGATCAGAAAGGGAATATAGAACTCCCGAGAATTGGCACTATACGGGCTGAAGGTTTAACAAAAGTGCAATTAAGTGAAGTGATCAAGACTAGATTGCAGGGTATTCTTACGAATCCTTCTGTTGTCATCCGCTTTTTAAACTTCCGTGTTATCGTATTAGGAGAGGTCGGGAGTCCGGGAGTTCAAACTGTAAATGTGGAAAACCTCACTCTATTGGAAGGCCTGGCGCTCGCGGGTGACATTAGAGAAACAGGTAAGAAGAAAGAGGTTAAAGTATTAAGGGAGTTGAATGGTAAAAGACATATTGGAATCGTTGATGTAACCACAACAAAAATGTTTGAGTCGCCGTACTATCAGCTACAACAAAACGACGTAGTGATGGTAGAGAGAACGAGATTCAGCGTACGACAGACGGAGCAAGGACGCTTCACACAACAGCTCGGATTAGCTTTAAGCATCATCACCAGCATCGCACTTCTGTACAATATTTTCCGATAATAATCTCACCCTCTTCATGGAGGACCAGCAACAACATAAAACTCAGGAGCTCTCGAACTTAAGTGTAAAGGATCTCTTTTACAAGTACGTCCGTTTTCTTCCCCTGTTTATATTATCCGTTGCGTTGGCCCTGCTGGTAGCTTATGTGTACCTCAGGTATTCTACTTTGGTATACAAGTCCAGCGGTTCGCTTATGCGAAAAGAAGATGTGATGGCGGGAGGTGCTAACGACAGATTTGCACAAATGTTTGAGCAGGAAAAAGCGGTCAATATTCAGAATGAAATAGAAGTGCTCAGGTCCCGGCCGCTATTGGAGCGGGTAGTTTCTAATCTCAATCTAAACTTCACTTATTACGCCATCGGTAATATAAAAAATTTGAACGCTTACAAGGACTGCCCTTTTGTAGTAGAGGCCTTGAGCATAGTGGATTCTTCTTCATCTTTCGCATTGAATTTAACCTTTCCCGACAGCCAGGGGTTCCTGGTAAATGGGGGTGAAAACAAAATCCTATTTGGGCAGGCATTCAAGAATCAGTTTGGTGTTTTTCGGCTGGTAAAGAATCCCTATAAAGCATTGCACGACCAATATACTGTGGAGTGGAATCCAACACGCGTAGTAGCAAGTAACCTGCTCTCCAGTCTTCTTGTAGTGCCAAAAGGTACGGTTGGCATCATCAATATCTCCATGGAAGCTACACATCCGGAACTTGCAGCAGATGTTGTAAACCAGTTGATGATTGAATATGAATTATCTACCCGGGAAGATAAGCGGGAAACCATGCGGCAAACCATATTGTTCATTGACGAGCGTTTGAAAGCCGTATCACGTGAAATGGACAGTGTTACCAGGCAATTGCTGCAATACCAATCCGCCAATAACATTATCAATACAGAAACTCAGTCCCAGAGCTATTTCTCACGAGCAGACGAATATGAAAAAGGAATGAGCGAGCAGATGGTACAAATTAATGTGGCTCGTATGATTGATGATTACCTGCGCGACAGCAAAAATGATTTCACCTTGGTTCCTTCCTCGCTCGGGCTAAATGACATCACGCTAAATACGATGATTTCGGCGTATAACGCTGTTCAATTGGAACGCGAATCAATGATCAATTCGAACACACCCGCTACTAACCCGAGGGTGCAACAAAAAGATGAACAGCTAGAAAGGTTACGAAAGAACATCCGGGAAAATTTACGCAATCTGGTTTCATCTTATCAAGCAGCTGTTAATCGTTTAAGCCGCAACAATAATGCTGTACGTAGCCAGATAAAGATGCTACCGGTAAAGGAGCAGAACTTTTTGGAGATAAAGCGACAGCAGGAGATAAAGCAGGAAGTGGTGAACCTGCTCATGCAAAAACGAGAAGAGTCTGCTATTGCTTCTGCCGCTACTATTTCAAACATTAAAATATTGGAAGAAGCAACACCTATCACCATTCCAGTGTCACCAAATCGGCGTAATGTTCAATTAATCGCCATCGCAATCGGTATACTAATTCCCGCTGGGTTTATATTTCTGTTAGAGGTTTTGAATGATAAAGTAACTACCCGATATGACATCGAAAAGATAACTGCCGCTCCTATTCTGGGTGAAGTGGGGCACTCATTTGGTGGTGAAGCATTGGTAGTGAAGACTAACAACAGGGGAATAGTGGCGGAGCAATTTCGCATCATTAGGTCGAATCTGCAGTACATCTTGGCACGTCATGAAAAACCAGTAATACTGATTACTTCCTCCTTTAGTGGCGAAGGAAAGTCTTTTGTGAGTACCAACATGGGAGCTGTGATGTCGTTGGCTAGCAAAAAAACAATTGTGCTTGAGTTCGACATCAGAAAGCCAAAGGTTTTGTCTGGCCTGGGCTTACCTAAAAAGCCAGGGCTTACCAACTATATGTTGGGAAAACTCTCGCTGGAGGAACTTCCTATACCCGTCGCGGGCTATGATAATTATTTTGTGCTTGCCTGTGGGCCAATACCGCCTAACCCGGCAGAGATGTTGTTGGATCCGAAGCTGAACGAGCTTTTTAGTTATCTGAAGAAAAACTTCGACGTAATAATCATCGATACGGCTCCGGTGGGAATGGTAAGTGACGCTATGACGCTGAGCCAGTTTGCAGATGCTACTTTATACATTGTTCGGCAGGGCCATACTTATAAAAAGCAGATTGGCTTGATAGATGATTATTATCAGGCAAATAAGTTACCTAAGATATCCATCGTTATCAACGACGTGAAAGTGCGCTCTGGCTATGGTTATTATGGCTACGGCAGATATGGCTATGGCTACGGCTACGGATCGGGCTATTTCGAAGATGAAACGCCGCCTCCAACACTATTGAGAAAATGGTTTGGATGGCTCGACTTAAAGAAGATGGGAAAACAAAAGAAAAGAAAGAGGGTAGTAGCGTAATGAGGGTTTTGGTGACAGGTGGCGCAGGGTTTATCGGTTCTACTCTAGTGCAGGAACTGCTACAAAACCCCGTGGTAGAATTGGTTCGTGTACTTGACAATTTCGCAACAGGTGCGTTGCGAAACATTGAAGACCTCACTGGTAATGCAAAGTTTGAGCTTGTAGAGGGAGATATTCGCAATTACTCGAACTGCTTAGAAGCATGTATGGGTATAGACCTCGTGTCGCACCAGGCTGCTTTGGGTTCAGTGCCTCGCTCCATCAAAGACCCGGTTACGACGAATGAGGTAAACATTACTGGCACACTCAACATTTTTACGGCTGCTAAAGAGCAGCAGGTAAAACGTGTGGTGTATGCAGCGAGTTCATCTACCTATGGCGATCACCCCGGCTTGCCCAAACGTGAAGATGATATTGGAAAACCGCTTTCTCCCTATGCCGTAACCAAGTATGTGAATGAGTTGTATGCAGACGTATATGCAAGGACCTATAACATGGAGTTGGTTGGTTTGCGTTACTTCAATGTGTTTGGACCACGTCAAAACCCC
>DASQNW010000137.1:0-2008 GCA_035644775.1 Chitinophagaceae bacterium
ATTGCCTGGCAACGGTGCCGTAGGGTTGTTTCTTTTCGGGTGTATCAATACCATACAGCCGTATTTTGATCTGTTTATTCTCTTTTGAGAGCAAGGTAAAAGTATCTCCATCAGCAATAGTTACCACTTTGCCTGAAGGCAAATGATTACTGTCGTCAACAGCACAACCGCTAAAAAAAAGGAGCAGGACAAATAAGTACAGGTATTTCATGTTGCAGCTTAAAACTTCTACTTTGCAAGAAACTCACCAAATTATAACATAAGATGGATATAGAGCGAATCAGGGCTATATGCCTGCAACTGCCTGGTGTATTAGAAGACATAAAATGGGAACATGATCTGGTGTTTTCTGTTGGTAATAAGATGTTTTGTGTTGCTTCACTGGAGCCTCCTCTGCATTGTTCTTTCAAAGTAAGGGATGAAGAGTTTGAAGAGATGACCCAACAGCCTGCTTTTATACCGGCACCTTACTTGGCCAGGGCAAAATGGGTACAGGTAGCAGCGCCAATGCTGCTGAAAGGGGAAAGGTGGGAGACACTCATTAAAACCAGTTATCAACTTGTGGCTGCCAGACTACCTAAAAAAAAGAAAGCTGAATTGGGCATCAGCGATGCCAAGCAGAGTTAAAGGAACCCTAGTTTGTAGGGAAGCCTGATTCTTCATGAGGATTAACAAAAAAGCATTAGCTTGTTCACAGCTTTACGCAGAAAATGCTTACTTTTGCGCTCCCAATGACTGGCCCTGGCCAAAATTTGGGATATTGCCTAAAGAGGCTCCCTAAGTTTTCTCCGGTGAGAAACGCCTCAAGGGTGTAAAATACAATCGCATTTTAAGATGCCTAAGGTTAAAACGAACTCCAGCGCCAAGAAGCGCTTCAAAGTGACGGGTACCGGAAAGATCATGCACCAGAAATCTTTCAAGCGTCACATCCTGACCAAAAAATCTAAAAAACGTAAACGTGCATTGTCTAAAGATGGCATGGTTGCAAAATCCCACATGGATTTTGTAATGCGCCTGTTGAGACTGAAATAAACAGTCGGTCCTCACTTCCAGGTAAATCCGGGAAGAGAGACTTCTAAAACAAACTTTAAACAATCAAAAATCATTAGATATGCCACGTTCCGTAAATGCAGTAGCTTCAAGAGCTCGCCGCAAAAGAATCTTAAAACAAGCCAAAGGCTTCTATGGCAAACGTAAAAACGTTTACACCGTTGCCAAAAACGTAGTTGAAAAAGGTATGACCTATGCATTCGTAGGTCGTAAATTGAAGAAAAGAGAATACCGCCGTCTGTGGATTGCCCGTATCAACGCGGCTGTTCGCGAAGAGGGTCTGACTTATTCTCAATTCATTAACTTGTTGAATACAAAAGGCATTACTTTAGATCGTAAAGTGCTGGCTGATCTGGCAATGAACAATCCAGAGTCTTTCAAGGCGCTGGTTGGTCAGGTGAAGTAATTAACATGAAATAAACAGAATAAAAAAACCGGATGCAGTATTAGCGTCCGGTTTTTGCTTTTATAAAGCAGTAAAGTATATTTTTGATCAATAAACAATTCTTGTTCACTGAACAACCCATTTATCGTTAGATGAACAATACTTACCACGGTCTCGTAGAGCAAACCTTCAACTTTCCCCAAGAAGGACTTCAGCTGAAAGATGGTTATCTGCAATTTAATGGTCTCGACATCAAAGCACTGATTGATAAACATGGCACACCGCTAAAGCTGTCCTACCTTCCTAAGATCGGCATGCAGATCAATAAGGCTAAGCAGATGTTTGCCAATGCCATTAAGAAGCATAAGTATGAAGGACAATATTATTATTGTTATTGTACCAAGAGTTCGCATTTCTCTTTTGTAGTAGAAGAGGCACTGCAACATGGCATTCACCTGGAGACATCCTATGCCTATGATATAGAGATCATTAAGAAGCTCTATGAAAAGAGGAAGATCACGAAGGATATGTTTATTATCTGTAATGGATATAAACAGAAAGGGTATACAAGAA
>DASQNW010000138.1:0-2259 GCA_035644775.1 Chitinophagaceae bacterium
AGTGCTTCATCTTTTATGATCACGTTCACATCAAACCATCGCTCTAGTTTTAATGCTATTTGCTCCAGTGTTTCGTTGTCGAATGCAAGGGTGTTGTTGACCCACGAAGTTTCAATCGAAGTATTTTCTTGTTTCAACCTGTGTATCTGCGTGAGTATTATACGCGGCGTCTGACCCCCTGTTTCATTGCCTTTTTGTTTTTGTGAAGAGCTGCTTACAATAAGTTTTTCATTAGGTCTTAAAAAAAGCGTTTCCCCTGGGTTCTGATGCAGGGTTATCTGCACCAAACCTCTTATCAAGGCAGTCTCTGAAGTTTCTTCATCGGGATAAGAACGTACATTGAATGCTGTACCCAACACTCTCACATCCATCAACTTTGTGTGTATAAGAAAAGGACGCTTTTTATCTTCTACAACATCAAAAAATGCTTCGCCAATTAATTGAACCTCGCGATGAGTTTTTGAGAAATTTTTGTAATAGCTAAGAGAGCTCCCGGAATTTAACCAAACCTGGGTGCCATCGGGCAAACGCAACTTCTTTTTTGATCCATAGTTCGTACTTACCAGGTTCAGTTCTGCGCCAGGAGTCACAGTTTTTTTGTTAGTGAACCAAAAAATGGAAAGCAGTACCAACAATACTGAAGCAGCTACGGTTGCAATCCTTATCATCTTTTTGCTCCTGATGTCGATTACCTTTCTCGATGGAGGCCCTTCTAGAAGAGCTGCAATTTTTGGCGTGTCATCCTGGTTTAGCTTTTCAATGTGACTTTTGAAAGCAGCCTTAGAGTCGACAGGCACCCGAACCTTAGCCTCTTTCCAAATCAACACCAGTTGGTCCACATGTAATTGCGCTTCTGGATGATCCTTTAGGTATTGATCCAGAGCATTTAATTGTTCCTGGCTTGCTTCACCAGATAGCTTTAAACTAATGAGTTCGGATAGGTTTTCAAGTTGCATATAAGATGTGCCTCTATTATATAACTTGGGAAACTGCAAAATGTACCAAAAGCAAGTACCTTATATTGAAATTATTTTTCAGCAAGTTGCTCGTACAGCTTTTTTATAGCAATGGAGAGTTGATTGCGGACGGTATTTACAGACAGATCTAAAATTTCTGCAACTTGTTTATAGCGGAGCCCTTCCTCTTTCACCAGTTGAAATATTAGCTGACACTGTGCGGGAAGTTGTTGAATAGCTAAAGTAAGCCGTGCTTGTAATTCTGAGGAGATTAGCTTGTGTTCCGGATTGTCTAGGAATAGAAATGGCTCCTCTTGGACTGTTGAAATATCTACAGTTCTTTTGTTATCCCATTTTGTAATCTCTGTTAGCGCCTGGTTTCGAGCCATTCTGAAAATGTACAATTGTACCTCTTCCGTTGCGGCCAACTTTTTCCGAAGCTGCCATATTTTCAAAAAAACATCTGAAACAATTTCTTCTGCCGTCTCTCTATTCTTTACTATGGAGAACGCAATAGAAAACAGGCTGTTAAACATCGAATGATACAGCTCCTCATAAGAGTTCATGTCATCCTCAAATGCAATCTTTCGCACCAATTCATCTAAAAGCAGCTTTGTCATTACTGTGCTAAGCTAAGTGCTAATTTATCAGAAATAAACGTGATGGCAATCCACTTACTTCTTTACAAACAAACATCGTGATGCTCGTGCAATTGCACCTTCAATGGTCCTGTCATGCATTAGAACCGGCTTAGCGTCTAAAATTCACGAGCAACAAGGTTCATACACTTTGCCATATTTCACTGGCATTACATAGTACCACCATGGGTGTGAGAACCTAATGCAATTTGAGAAGTTTAATGATGAAGGTTTGCAGCGATATTGATCCTTCAGCACAAACAGAAGACGTGTGGCCGTGAGTCAGTTTCCTGACTGATCAGCTACAACACAAATACTCATAGTATGAAAAGAGGATTAAAAGCAGTAGTGCCTACATAGATCTTACCCTGAACATCTGTTGAAGTAGTGATCTAAGCCGTATGATAGCAATGGTGAAGTAGTATGTATTCGAGTTTACAGTTCTCTTATTTTTACGCTTTTGAAGAGTACATGCATGTCCGCACTTCCATGTAGCTGAAGTGCAATGTGACCTTTCTTTCTCCCAGGATCATTAAACAGTTCTGCTGTTTTCTTACCGTTAACATGTACAACGATGTGGTCTCCGTCTGCCCGTACCGTCATAGTGTTCCACTTTCCAGGTTTGTACCATGTGCGAACCTGATCTGGTGTGGGCTTCACCACCC
>DASQNW010000139.1:0-5789 GCA_035644775.1 Chitinophagaceae bacterium
AATTGAGAGAAAAAACTTCATGTGATCAGTGAATAAGGAACGGTAAATATAAAATACAAGAGCAAAAGATCTGTGATATCTGGTCTGCACATGTTTGAAACAACATTAAGGGAATACGTGATTGGTGACCTGATTCAAAAACGAAATCATAGGCATCAGGTTTTGTGAATTTGCAGCAACTATATGCCTGCTCCTTCAGTTTGAAATGCCTATTTTTGTCGCTTTTAAGAAGCGTATAGATGAGGTTTGCACAACGGAAGAAGCAGGGTTTACATGAAGATTAAATAGGCTGGTAAACAAATTCTTACAATAACAGCAAACGCAAAACTTTGACACCCTTTATGGCAGACATTTTCGAGAGACTGGTAAAGAACTACGGACCAATAGGTCAGCATCGGGAAAGAGCCCACGGCTATTTTGCTTTCCCTAAGCTTGAAGGTGAAATTGGTAGCCGAATGAAGTTCAGAGGCAAAGAAGTAGTTGTATGGAGCCTTAATAATTATCTGGGTTTAGCAAACCACCCGGACATACGTAAAGTGGATGCAGAAGCAGCTGAGCGATTTGGATTAGCATACCCCATGGGGGCCAGGATGATGAGCGGCAACAGCAACTATCACGAGCAATTGGAGCGGGAACTTGCAGATTTTGTGAGCAAAGAAGATGCAGCGTTGCTGAATTATGGTTACCAGGGAATGGTAAGCATAATAGATGCATTATGCAGCCGCCACGATGTAATTGTTTATGATGCGGAGAGTCATGCATGCATAATAGACGGAGTTCGCCTTCATGCAGGGCACCGTTATGTTTATAAACACAACGATGTTGATGACCTGGAGAAACAACTGTTGCGAGCTGCCTCGCTGATTGAAAAGCAAAATGCAGGTGGTATATTGGTGATAACAGAAGGTGTGTTTGGGATGGCTGGGGACCAGGGGAAGTTGAAGGAGATAGCCGCTTTGAAAAACAAGCACAGTTTCCGCTTGCTTGTAGACGACGCTCACGGCTTTGGTACGCTTGGTACCACAGGAGCAGGTGCCGGAGAAGCACAGGGGGTGCAAGACGAGATTGATCTGTACTTTTCCACCTTCGCCAAGTCAATGGCGTCCATCGGTGCGTTTATAGCTGGCGACAAAACCATTATCGATTATATCCGCTATAATATACGTAGCCAGATTTTCGCCAAAAGCTTGCCTATGCCAATTGTGCTTGGTAATCTTAAACGGCTTGACATGCTGAGGAGCATGCCTGAGCTTAGAAGCAGGCTTTGGGACAATGCGATGAAATTGCAGAAAGGTTTAAAGAGTCGTGGCTTTGATATAGGCAAGACAGATACTATGGTAACACCTGTGTACATGAAGGGTGGTGTAGAAGAAGCGACAGCGATGGTGATGGACATTAGAGAAAACTATGGTGTTTTCTGCTCCATTGTAGTTTACCCCGTGATTCCAAAGGGACACATAATCTACAGACTTATTCCGACAGCAGCACATACCGATGCGGATATTGAGCAAACGTTGAAAGCTTTCAGCGAAACAAAGGCTAAGTTGGATGCCGGGGCTTACAAGGCCGAGGCAATTCCCGATATGGCAGAAGTGAGGTAGGTCGCTGGCTGCAATAACTTTTCAAAAGCACTTATGATAGGTGCTTTTTTTCTGCCCTTATCTTGAGACATGTATGCGATCCGGCACGTTTTTACGGTAAATAAGTCAACTAAAAACTATTTTATGGCAAGAGAAACTAAGGGCAGCGGAACGCAGAGTAAAGTAAACAACGCCAACAAAGGAGAAAGCCAGCCCAGGTTGCAAAAGGGGGCAAAGAGCACCAGCAATAAAAAGAATGGGAAGCATGAAAAAGATGATTCCTCTGGCTCAGAGAGAAATACTACCAAACGACAAGGCAATAGTATTTAAGTTGAAGAAGCCAGCTGCAAGAAACGTATAGAAACAAGGCCTCTTCCAAGGGGCTTTTATTCCGTCAATTTATCAAAATCCCTTCTTTTCCTCGGCTTTTTGCATTGGGTTAATGCCGGTTGACTGACCGCGGGCAGCCGCTTGTTTTTGCTTGAAAACCCGGAACCTGGATGGCTGTTGAGCCACCCTTCCCCAACTATTATTTTCATCGTTAATGTCAGCGGTCTCCCTGAAAGGATCGAGCTTTATAGACACAACCTCTTTATTCTTCACGAAGAATTTTGTTGCACTCACTTCGTTCAACCTCCAAATTTGAGCCGGCAACCGATCAATCTCTTTTGTACCATCTTTATAAGTCCATTCAATGATGATGGGCATCACCAGCCCTCCTTTATTGCTAAAGCTTAGTTGATAAAAATGCTTGCCAGCGAATTTCTTCCTGTCATCTTCTGTAAGCGGCTCATACACCACCGAGGCAGGCACACTATAAATTGTCGAATCGTATGGCTCAGCACCACGGGCATAGCGCCAATAAAAGTCCTGAAGTGTCGTATCGATATCAGTTAAGAACCGGTTCTCAAATTCTTCTCGGTTTTTTATTTTAGTGAGGTCCTCCGGTGTAGTCAAAGGTGGCGAAAGCTGCCTTCGCATTTCACTAGGAGCTGCTGGTTGCGCATTCACATCAACCTTTGCATACTTTACAGAATCAAGAGAGATGTCGCAAGCGTCAGTAGTATAAAACCAGCCACGCCAGAACCAGTCAAGGTCCTCTCCGGAAGCGTCTTCCATAGTGCGGAAAAAATCTGAGGGCGTCGGTTGTTTAAATGCCCACCGCCTTGAGTACTCCTTAAATGCATAGTCAAAAAGCTCGCGACCCATGATCGTTTCGCGTAAAATGTTCAAAGCAGTTGCAGGTTTAGCGTAAGCATTTAAACCAAACTTCAAAATATTCTCTGAGTTTGTCATAATGGGTTCCAGTTGGTCTTTCGGCAGTTTCATGTAATCGACTATTGCCCACGCCGGACCTCTTTTCGATGGAAACTTGCTATCGAACAACTCTTGCGCCAGATATTGTACAAAGGAATTCATGCCTTCATCCATCCATGTCCATTGTCGCTCGTCGCTGTTGATGATCATGGGAAAGAAATTGTGTCCCACTTCGTGAATAACAACCCCGATCATTCCATACTTTACTTCTTCGGAATAGGATCCGTCAGGCGTAGTTCTTCCGTAATTGAAGCAGATCATCGGGTATTCCATGGCATTCGCAGCCTCTACGCTCTGGGCTACGGGGTAAGGGTAAGGAATGGTGAAATCAGAATAAGTTTTAATGGTGTGGGCGATAACCTTGGTTGAATATCTACGATAAAGATTATAAGCTTCCTTTCCATAAAAGCTCATACACATAATCTTTTTTCCTTCAACTGACACCGGCATGGCATCCCAAACGAATTTTCTGGATGATGTCCAGGCAAAGTCACGCACACTATCAGCTTGAAAAATCCACGTTTTCATTGCTGATGTTTTTTGGGTTTCAGCATGCTTTGCTTCAGCAAGTGTAACTATTTCTACCGGCGATTTGCTGGTTTGGGCGGATCGCCACCGCGCCAACTGCGCTGGCGAAAGTACCTGGTTGTAGTTTTTGCATTGCCCTGTTGCTCCTACAATATGATCTGCGGGTACGGTCATCTGAACCTTGAAATTCCCAAAGTTTAACGTGAACTCACCACTTCCTGCAAACTGCTGATTCTGCCACCCCTGATAATCGTTGTATACGCATAACCTGGGATACCACTGTGCTATAGTAAACAGGTAATTACCGTCAGCAGGAAAGTATTCATAGCCTCCTCTGCCATTTTGCACCATCCGGTCAGTGATGCGATAGAACCATTCTACTTTAAGGATGAATTTTTGACCAGGACGCAGTGGAGATGGCAATTCAACCCGCATCATGGTTTTATTAAGCGTGTAGCGCAACGGCTTGCCCGTTGCATCAGTGAGCTTTAGAATATTTATTCCAAAGCTATCAGTCCGCTGGTTGTTTTCCAGTTGCTGAAGGTTGTTGAGAGAGGTAGTGGGTGGCAGTGCTGCACTATTTGGGTAGTTAGCATGATGAGTTGCGCTGTGTTGGTTCTCATCTAGCTGCAGCCACAAATATCTGAGTACATCAGGTGAATTGTTGTAGTAAGTAATTGTTTCTTCACCTTTTAATTGAAGCTTCTTTTCGTCAAGTTCAGCTTTGATGTCATAGTCGCAGCGCTGTTGCCAGTATTTTGATCCCGGTGCTCCAGCAGCAGTTCTATATTCATTGGGTGAAGGTAGGATGGTGCCGAGTTGCTCAAATTTGTTACCGTGGTTAGAGCCTGGATTATTTTGCATTGTCTGTGCCCCCGCAGAAACAAGGACCAGGTAGTGCAGACAAATAAAAATCGTTCTCCTCATTTAATTCTTCTCCTTTTGGCTTTATAATATTGTTTTTGATAGTTGGTTCAAAGGTTCCTAGGGAAATCTCTCTAGTGCCATTTTAAGAGCGAGACTAAAAACGGCCGCGGAAATGAACACGATCCAATCTCTCCTGTTCACATGCAGTACAATAATAAACAGCTGCGCAAGCAATAAGATACATCCTACTACCATGATTTGGCCTAACTCTACACCAATATTGAAACCAAACAGAGCCCATCCGAGTTGTTGATCCTTAGCAAGTATGAATCTCAAAGTGTTCGCAAAACCAAGGCCATGAATCAAGCCGAAAAATAACGCCATAAGGTAATTGAACCGTATACGCACAGCTGTGAAATCTTTCTGAAAAAGGTTTGCCAAAGCGGTAAACACAATTGTGCAAGGAATCAGGAACTCCACCCATGGGGTGGACAAGTTTACAATGTTAAATGTGCTTAATGCTAGTGTTATAGAGTGCCCGATAGTAAAGGCTGTCACCAGAATCAACACCTGCTTCCAGCCTTGTAACATGTATGCTGCAGCTAAAACTGAGACAAAAAGCAGATGATCTAAGGCATCCCAGCTCATTATATGTTCCCAACCTAAACGAAAATAAAATGCAAAATCCCCCATCTGCTTTTAACCTTTTGTATGCTCAGTGCTTGAAAATAAATAAGACTTTTGTTATACTAAAAACTACTATACCTGTGGTGCTTTTTTTCTGTAAGTGGTTATTGTTAATGTTGCCTTTATCTGATGGCTTCAGCAACAATGCGCCAACTGGTACAAGCCGAACAAAGCACCCTTTCTACGTGAGCGTGACGGAGATAAATCACAATAAAAACGAAAAGGCTCTCGAAATCAGTTGCAAGATATTTACAGATGATTTCGAAGCAGCATTAAAGCAGATCTATAAAAAGAGCATAGACTTCAGTGCTGCAAAGCAGCAACCGGAGATCACCTCCCTGGTACCAGATTATTTGTCAAAAAGGCTCAGGATAGCTGCGAACGAGCAGCTTATTTCTTTAAAATTCATCGGTTTTGAAAAGGATAACGAGGCAGTCTACTGCTATTTTGAAGGGCAGAACGTGCCGTCGGCCGATCGCCTGAACATTGAAAACACCATTCTGCAAGATTATACGAAAGAGCAAATTAATATTGTTCATGCGGTTGTGAATGGAAAACGGCAAAGCAGCAAGCTTGATATTTCCAAAACTTCTGTGCAGTTCAAGTTCTAGGTGCTAACAAATTGTCGCATCCGAATCTAATCTTCCATTTCATCGAGGATCTCTTCGTCTACTGCTACCAGAATCTTATCGATTCTGTGACCGTCCATATCAACTATTTCGAAGCTAAAGCCGTTCCACTTCATTCTGTCGCCGGTAAGCGGAATACGTTCTAGCTCGTGCAGAATACAACCCGCTACGGTGTCGTATT
>DASQNW010000140.1:0-3427 GCA_035644775.1 Chitinophagaceae bacterium
ATTCATACTGATTATATTGAAACAGGAGAGTCACCATTTCTTCCGGGCGATATGTTGCTGCTGTGCAGCGATGGACTTACTGACATGATCAACAACAGGCAAATCACAGCCTTAATCGATAATGAGCTTTCCCTGGAAGACAAAGCCAAGAGCCTGGTTGAAGCCGCTAACAGCGCCGGCGGAAAAGATAATATCACCGTGGTGCTGGTCCACAACAACAAAAGGCCTGTAAAAAGAACAGCAACCAAACCTCCGCTCATCGAAAAAAAAAATCAAAGCGTTCAACCCGTCAGTGAGAAGAAAACAGACAAACCACAATTAAAAGAAACCCTAAAGCCTGTCCCCGGCAAAAGCAACAAAGCGCTGGTGCCTGCATTAGCTGTGCTATGCCTGCTTTTCTTATTGATGTTTGTATGGCAGCTTGTTAAAAACAACCGAGGCACTTCCGGCAAAATCAAATCAGAGATCAACCGCAATACAAGGGAACAACAGCTTCTTGACAGCCTGCAGCATTCCTCAGGCACCACGGTGGTATTGAACACCTCCGGCGCGGAAAAAACAATCACTGTTACCGACACATTACACCTGCAACAAGACTCTTTGTATGTGCAAGGAAATGGAATGGTGTTGCAACGCGACCCCCGCTATACAGGTCCGGCGCTGGCCACACCTGCAGGCGCTAAATACATAGTTTTGGAAAACATCATTTTCCAGGATTTTGACATAGGTGTTTTTGCGCAAAGCAACATGCTGCAGTTAAGGAACGTGCAGTTTGTAAACTGCCGCATTCCCGTTTTATACAGCTTCAGTTTTCCGGAGAATCAACCCGTAACAACAACTATAACAGATATCGAGCAAAACATGACTGATTCGCTACCCAAAAAACAGCTAAGGAAATAAATGGAACTGGTACAACGAAAGCAAGGAAGATTATTGGAGCGGATTGCTCTTTTACTGATCTCTATCGTATTAGTCTTGCTGTTCTTGGAACTTTTTACCGTGTTGAAAAGAGATTTCGAAGAAGTGCCTGCACGGATTAGTAACGGCACAATGATCAACCTGAACGAAGATCAAAGAGACCAGCAAATAAAAACATTGTTGCAACGGGGCCGGTATTATCGTGACCCCAGGGATATTGAATTCATTCGTTCTGTAGTGGCGCAAAACACTACGGCGGAAGAAATAGACAATATAGGCGAACTCAATAAAAGAGTGTACTACGCCAATGCAGAACAGGCGTTTGCACAGGGCGGCGAGTCGTTTCGTAAGAGGGCACTGTTATCCCGGTCGCTGTTAGGGTTTACGGGCATTGATTCGTTGCGGTATGAGCAGGAGAAAAGGAGTCCTCCACAGCTCCCGGCTGTAGTGGCAATCAACATGGGAAAACACAAGATTGCGGGAAGAATACAAAAGCGGGACGATCAACCTGTGAAGGGTGTGTTGGTGCGGCTGCAAATGATTTTGCCACAAGACAGCCTCTATGGAAAAGTTACTGAAGTCGATCGTGAACAAAGTGAGAAAAGCCCTAATCTGGTAAAAACTTTTATTGTCGATTCTGC
Source organism: Chitinophagaceae bacterium (assembly GCA_035644775.1). Classification (GTDB taxonomy): domain Bacteria; phylum Bacteroidota; class Bacteroidia; order Chitinophagales; family Chitinophagaceae; genus Flavisolibacter. The sequence goes on from DASQNW010000140.1 coordinate 1,560, forward strand.
AGGCAATCGCCAATTGCAGTCACTAACTGCCTATGTCCGTACCGACGCAGAGGGTAGATTTTCGCTTAACAATTTGCCAGACAATAAAGCTTACGAAGTGTTACCACTACAGCCTGGCTATCAATTTGGCGGAGCCAAAGGTCTGCAAGAGCTTGACGATAACGTGTCGTTTAGCTTTACTCAAGCACCACACACGATACGGCTGTTTTCAAGTCGTGACTTCAATATCCTCAAAAAGGAAAAGTCACTGATCGTGCGAACACCCGAAGAAGCAAGCAGATGGTATTGGGTCATTGTAATCAGCTTTTTTGCAGGCTTCTTGCTGCTGCATATTTTTTTGACGCTGCGCTTTCCTAATGCGGATCAACTGGTGTTGCCCGTGATAATGCTGCTGACCGGATTATCTTTTCTCACTTTGCTAAGTTTGCAGGATCCATTACGCGATCGGTTTCTTGCACAAAGCACACTGTGGTACTTCATTGGAGGGATCGTCGGCATCTGCATCTTGTTGCTTTTTGACCTGAGACGGTTTACCACCGATTCTGGTTTGTATCGCTTGTTTGTTTTCAAAGAATACCCGCGTGCGGCCAACGGAGCACCATGGGCGTTCCTTGCCATAGGGCTGCTACTGCTTACCATCATATTTGGCACAGGTCCGGAAGGGAGCGGCGTTAAGGTGAACCTTTTTGGATTTCAACCCAGCGAAGTAGTAAAATTCCTGATCCTTATTTTCCTTGCCGGTTTTTTTACTGCCAATGAACGGTTCATTGCCGAATATGCCCGCTGGCAGCGGAGGTGGTCATTTTTTTCTTTTGCACTATTTGCCATTCTTGCTGCCATCTTGCTCTTCCTGGTGCTTGGCGATCTTGGTCCTGCTATTGTGAGCTGTTTTGCATTTATCATTCTTTTTTCCTTTTCCCGCGGCGACTTCTTTTACACCATAGGTGCGGTAGTGCTTTATGTTTTAGCTGTATGGTTGATAAGAAATGTATGGATCGCCACTGGCGTAACAGCGGCCTTACTGGTACTTTCATTTTTGTTTAGCCGAAAACAACTGAGCGAGTCTGCAGTGATGGCATTGGTGGTGATGGCCAGTTTTTTACTTCTGGACCAGATCCCTTTTCTTGATAACCTCTTTCCTGGACCCGTGCAACGGCTTGTAGACAGAAAAGCTATCTGGCAGGACCCGTGGGATAACGAAGTTTTTGGCGGCGACCAGATTGCGAACGGAATTTGGGCAATGTCCAGTGGAGGGCTGACGGGCCAGGGTGCGGGAGAAGGTTTTGCCAAAACCATTCCTGAAGCACATACCGATATGATTCTTCCTTCGTTGGGAGAAGACCTTGGTCTGACGGGCATCATCTGCATTTTCATTTTGTTTCTCATTTACCTGCACCGGGCTATTGTCATTGGTCGACAAACCGGGCGTCCGTTCCTGTTCTATCTCTGTGCAGGAATTGGCGTGGCGACATTCGTCCAGTTTCTGTTGATCGCTGGCGGCTCCGTTGGTGCTTTGCCACTTTCCGGAATATCGCTCCCATTTATGAGCTATGGCGGCTCTTCGCTTATCTGTAATTTACTGGCTGCTGGCTTTCTTTTATCTGCTTCCGACGTGCAGGGTTCTGCAGTTCAAATGAAATATGTTACGAAGCAGCAAGACAAAAACTTAATACCTGCCCTGGTAGCTGCCTGCATTGGAGTGATCTTATTGTCAGTAGATGTATCGCGATACTTGTTCAACAATAAACGATGGGTGGTGCAGCCTGCACTGGTGTCAGACAGAAGTGGTGCCCGCATGTTTAGCTACAATCCACGCATTAGCATTCTGATGAACAAATTGCAGGCAGGCAACCTCCTGGACCGTAATG
>DASQNW010000141.1:0-3531 GCA_035644775.1 Chitinophagaceae bacterium
TGTTGTTTCGGCTTCTTCGCTACCCGCAAAAATCTTTGCTGCACTTTCTGTAAGCACCAATACTTCTGAATTAACGAGATCGTAGGTATTTACGTCGCTCAACATGGTACCGAGCACGGAAGGCACGTTGCGTATACTCCGGTAAACCATTTCATTATGCTCGGGAACCACAAACATCAATTTCTTGTCGCCCACTTTAAGGCTTTTCAAAACATTGATGAAGTTTTTTGTTTTTGGAGCTTCAAAGTTCAAGTCTTCAACAACGAAGATGGCATTCTCTTTAGCCTTGTAGCTAAGTGCAGACATTTTGGCCAGATCTTTAACCTTGCGGTTAAGCTTTATGTCGTACTTGTGTGGCTTAGGGCCAAACACAGTACCACCACCCTTATACAAAGGGTTGCGGATGTTTCCTTTACGCGATCCACCAGTACCTTTTTGGCGGTGCAGCTTGCGTGACGCTCCCTTTACTTCAGCACGAGTTTTTACCTTATGCGTTCCCTGGCGTTGTGCAGCCAGGTACTGTTTTACTGCAAGATAAATGGCGTGGTTATTTGGCTCAATACCGAATATATCTTCGGGGAGGTCAACAGTTCTGCCTGTTTCTTGTCCTTGTATGTCTAATACTTTTAATTGCATGATTACTTCTGGATTAAAACGATGGAACCATTGTGGCCCGGAACAGAACCACTTACCAATATGTAATTCTTGTCGGGGAACACCTTTACGATCTTCAGTCCTTTCACCTTCACCCTGTCCTGGCCCATTCTGCCCGCCATCCGCATTCCTTTAAAAACACGGCTTGGATAGGAAGAGCCACCAATAGAACCCGGAGCTCTCTGGCGATCGTGCTGGCCGTGTGAAGCCTCACCCACACCACTGAAACCGTGACGTTTTACTACACCCTGGAATCCTTTACCTTTTGTGGTACCTACAATTTCTACTTTCTCGCCCTCAGCAAAAATGTCTGCGCTGATGGTGTCACCTATGTTTCTTGGTTCGTAGAAATCCCTGAATTCTTTTACAAATTTCTTAGCCGGAGTATTGGCTTTAGCGAAGTGATTTTTTGCAGCTGCAATAGTGTGTTTTTCTTTTTTATCTCCAAAAGCCACCTGGAGAGCATTGTAGCCGTCAGTTTCGGCTGTCTTTACTTGCGTAACAATGCATGGACCCGCTTCGATTATGGTACAAGCTGTTTGCTTGCCATTCGGATCGAAGATGCTGGTCATCCCAATTTTTTTACCAATAATTCCTTTCATTTCTTACGGTTTTTCCCCGCAAGGTTGTACAAGACAGACCCATGGAACTATTGAGTCTTCAATCCTGGTTCATCAACCGACCTTTTCCGTTGTTTTCCGCTGCGCGGAAGAGGAAGTACCGGTGACAAACAAACCTCGAAGGGCTTGTTTTTATGTGGTCTCTTTATATTCTCGTTGGAGAACTTCAAGAGATGTCTTTATTTCAGAGCTCTTTTCTTTCCTGCTGGAAGCCGGAAGTTGAGAGATGATCGTTATTGATAAGAACTTGTTTTTTACCTCTGCTCCTTTAGCACCAGATAGTCTACGCTTTAATTTCAACTTCAACACCAGAAGGCAAATCCAGCTTTGATAAAGCATCTACAGTTCTGGAACTGGAAGTGTAAATATCCAGCAAGCGCTTGTGCGTAGCCAGCTGGAATTGTTCGCGGCTTTTTTTGTTTACGTGTGGCGAACGCAACACCGTAAAGATCTTTTTGCGCGTAGGAAGAGGAATGGGCCCCGTTACTACTGCGCCTGTGCTACGAACAGTCTTAACTATTTTCTCCGCTGATTTGTCAACCAGGTTGTGATCGTAAGACTGTAATTTAATTCTAATTCTCTGTGACATAAGTCCAACCCATTTTTTACAACGGGAGTGCAAAGGTATGGGGTAGAGCTATTCACACAAAGTTTTCCAAACCTTTTTTATCAAATAAATATGTAAATGATCTTACTTGCATGCACAAAACCGTCTTCCAAGAAATGGAAAGCTCGTCATCGAGGGGTGCTCAGTATAAGAAATGGTTGAAACTCCTTTTGAAGATCTCCGTCACTGTTTTCTGCTTCTGGTATTTATCTACCAAGATCAACCTTACCAAGACCATTCAGTCGCTTGTTACGGCCAATTGGCTGCTGCTTTTACTCGCAACATTGCTATATAGCCTCTCTAAACTGATATCGGCAACACGGCTAAACCTTTATTTTCAAAACATCAAAATACACCTAAGCGGTTGGGAGAATCTCAAACTTTACTGGCTCGGAATGTTTTACAACCTCTTTCTTCCCGGCTCAATAGGAGGCGATGCGTATAAAGTGATCTTTCTGAACAAACGACTACAGGCACCCTACAAAAAGACAGCAGCAGCAGTTTTACTCGACAGGTTCAGTGGTTTGCTGGGATTGGGAATAGTACTCGCCTGTTTTGGAGCAATTGTGTTCGTAGGTTATATTCAAATATTGTTGGTTTTCGGATGTATAGCGGCGATTGTTGCATACTACTATTTAGTGAAGTTGTTCTTCAACGATTTTTTGCCAAGCTTCTTCAGCACCTTGTTGCTGGGAACAGCCGTGCAGGTAGTACAGGTAATATGCGTCTACTGCATATTAGCCAGCTTGGGGCTTTCGGCAGATCGGCGGTGGATACTCATCTTCCTTGTAGCTTCTGTAGTTGCCGTACTTCCCATTTCAATGGGTGGTGGCTTAGGTACAAGAGAGCTGGTATTTGCCGAAGGAGCTCGTCACTTTCACCTTGACCCTGAGCAGGGAATCACCATCAGCCTGCTGTTCTTTCTGTGTAACGTTCTGAGCTGTGTTGCAGGTGCATTTTATGTGTTTACCGATCCACTTGCTACAGCAACCCGCAAGGTGCAGGAATCCACCTAATACGCTGCGACTACTTTCATTTTCAGCGAACATTATACCACGACTACTGGCTATAAAAAGAAAAGCCCCGCTGTCGCGAGGCTTAACTATTAATCTATTCTATTTATTCTGCACTTACTTTACCCTTGCTTTTTGCTATCACTTCTTCGGCGATGTTGTTTGGCGCAGGCGAATAATGCGAGAATTCCATGGTAGAAGATGCACGTCCGGAAGAGAGAGAGCGAAGTTGTGTTACATACCCAAACATCTCACTCAAAGGAACTTTTGCTTTAATTACCTGAACACCAGCACGGGTATCCATTCCTTCCATCATACCACGACGACGGTTTAAATCACCTGTAACGTCACCCATGTATTGATCTGGTGTTAATACTTCCACTCTCATGATCGGTTCCAGCAGTACAGGCTTTGCCTTACGTGCTGCTTCTCGGAAGCCTTGCTTTGCACAAAGCTCGAATGACATAGAATCTGAATCGACCGCGTGAAACGAACCATCGTACACCCGTACTTTCATATTGTCGACCGGATAGCTTGCCAATACACCGGTGCCCATAGAAGATTCGAAGCCTTTCTGTATTGCCGGCACAAACTCACGTGGGATAGAACCACCGAAAATGTCGTTAACAAATTGAAA
>DASQNW010000142.1:0-3300 GCA_035644775.1 Chitinophagaceae bacterium
TGTAAGGCAGGCTGCCACTGGTTTTGTCGATAGAAAGATTTGCAACTTTTGGTGGACGGTTGCCTGCCAGGTAATCTATTCTTGACAACCCTGCGTCGGGGTTTTTGCTAAACCATCCCGAACCATATTCAAGAACATAAAGTCTTCCATCCGGGCCCGCTTCCATATCGATTGGCGCCGCAAATTTGGTATGTTCCATAAATGGTTCAATTCTGTCGAGGTCTCCATTGGGCAGCATAGTCACCGCTCTCACCCAGCCTCGAATCCAGTCATAGATAAATAGCTTGCCATTATAGTAATCAGGAAGCCTTGAGTCTTTTGGAAAGTTGTCTGAGTAATAAACAGGACCAGCCATTGCATTTCTCCCACCAGTTCCCAGCTGTGGAAACTGCACTGATGCATCGTAAGGATACCAGATGAATGCCGGCTTTGCTGGTGGAAGCTCCTGCAGACCCGTGTTGTTTCGCGAACGGTTAACGGGCTTTGCTACTGCAAACACTTCGCCGCTGGCACCGGTAGTGTAATCAAACTCGCGATAAGCATGGTTGTTCCCCACAAACAAAGGCCATCCAAAAAAACCTGCTTCACGTGCCTGGTTTACTTCATCATATCCTCTTGGTCCACGTGTATCAAAACTGTCCACGTTGGAATCAGGACCTACTTCTCCCCAGTATAAAAATCCCGTTTTCTTGTCTACCGAAATGCGGTAGGGATTTCTGTTACCCATCACATAGATCTCGGGTTTTGCTTTAGGCGTGTTTACAAATAAATTCCCCTCTGGAATTTCGTAACTGCCATCAGCCTTGATGCGGATGCGGATGATTTTTCCTCTTAAGTCGTTTGTGTTACCCGACGTTCTCCGGGCATCGTACTGCTCGTGCCCTGGTGCATCGTTTAATGGAGCAAACCCGTTGTTTACAAACCGCTGTCCTTTCTCGTCGAAAGGAGTGGCATTATCACCAGTTGACAAATACAACAAATTGTCTTTTCCAAAAGCTATGGATCCGCCGGTATGACAACAGATACCTCTTTGTGAATAGAACTGCAACACCACTTTCTCGGACCGCGTGTCGATGGTGTCGTTCTTGTATTCGAAGCGAGACAAACGATTGACGGATGTATCGATCGGACTATAGAAAATGTAAACGTAGTTATTGCTTTTAAAATCGGGATCTGTAGCCATGCCCATCACACCTTCTTCTGCATTAACGCCTTCAACTCCCGACTGATGATAAACGTTTAAAAATCCAACCTGCTTAACTGTTTTATCTTTTTCACTGTAGCGCATGATTTCGCCACGCCGTTGTGCAATTAACACGTCGAAGCTGGGGAGTACTGCCATCTCCGTGGGCTCGAACAAAGTACCTTGCGTAAGCGTGGTCTTTACAAACCTGTCTTCTTCCGGCACTTCCCGTGATTTCGCATTGTCGTAATCTAACTCACTATTATCACCAATGGCGTATTGAATGCCGCCTAACAAATGTTTAAGATAAAGGGGCTCAGCAAAGGTTTCATCTGTATGTCCTAACTCTGTGTAAAAAGCACGACCTCCATCATATTCATGGTACCACGACATGGGGTGATGATCGCCATTTTTACCACCTTCATAAGTTTTCTCATCTATGGTAAGTAATACTTTAACGTCCTTGTTTAGCTTTTTGAAATTGTACCATTCATCTGTTCGCTTCCACTCTTTCGGGAGATCTTTTGTTGCAGGATGAGTGTTATCAACTACGCGCAGCACAGCAGGCTGCACTTTCGGATGTCCTTCGAAATATGCACCAACTAAGCGTCCGTACCAGCCCCAATCGTACTCTGTATCAGTCGCAGAGTGTATTCCAACAAATCCACCACCAGACTGGATGTAGCGCTCGAATGCTACTTCCTGGTACTGATTCAGCACATTACCTGTTGTATTCAAAAAAACCACAGCCGCGTATCTCTTTAAGCTATCTGCATGGAAATAAGCTGCATCAGTGGTAGTGTCTACGTCGATGTTATTTTGCTGTGCAAGTTTTTGCAATGCAGCAACACCTGTGGGAATGGAGGTGTGGTAAAAATCTGCAGCTTTACTAAACACTAGAATTCTTGGTTTGCCCTCACGTTTCTTCTGACAAGAACTCAGGAGCAACAGCGATGAAAAAAAGAATAGAACAACACCCAAAAAACTAAATTGGCAAGGCTTCGTTTTCATTCGTTAGTTTATGTTTCGTATAAATGTTGGCTGAAATTACATCCTCTACAATAAACGTGTCAAAATTTTCTAAACTACAGATTACTTTGATTTGCTCTTTGATCACTACGTGAGAAAAACTGCTGCAGCAATAGAGCGAGCAACACAACACCCAATGCACCAATGGCATTCAACCACAAAAAGCTGATGTCGGGCAAAAAGCTCAACCATCTGATTTGCTGATTGACGAACAATAAAAGAATGAACGTCTCTACTAACACCGCTGCAATGAACGTTGCTGTCCCCTTCACGTTTTTGATGTAAAAGGCCAGCAGGAATATGCCCAATATCACTCCATAAAAAAGTGAGCCTAAAATATTAACTGCTTCAATCAAGCTGTTCCCGAGCTTGCCCGCAAATTGTGCCACCAGGATACAAAAGATACCCCAGCCAAAGGTGTACCACCGTGACAATTGATACTCCTGAATTTCAGACTTCAAAGGCAAATAACGCCGGTGAAAATCTACAACCGTGCTTGACGCGAGGGAATTTAATGCAGCTGCTATAGAGCCCCATGCCGCTAAAAATATGACCGCAATTAACAAACCTTTAAGCCCTGCCGGCAAGTACTGCTTTACAAAGGCAAGGAAGATATAGTTGGTGTCGTTACTGTCTTTTGAACTCACTTTTTGACTGATAGCCCTGAATTGCTTTCGATAAAGATTGACACTGTCATTAACCAGCCTTAGTTCAGCTCCGAGTTTTTCTACCTGCACCGAATTGTTAGCTTCCACGGCTTTGGTGAAACCGGCAACCTTGTCTTCTCGATTTTTGTTGACAAGATTGAACTGCTGTTGCAGTGTGTTCACTGAATCTTTGTAGGTAGAAGTCTGCGCATCATCTACCAAAGTAGCATTGAACGACAGGGGAGCAGGATAAAACTGGTAAAAAGCAAAGATCAGCACGCCCAGAAGCAAAATGAAAAATTGCATGGGCACCTTCACGAGCCCGTTCATCAACAGGCCAAGCCTGCTTTCGCGATTGTTTTGTGCCGTGAGGTACCTGCCCACCTGCGACTGATCTGTTCCGAAATAGGAAAGAGCGAGAAAAAATCCTCCTATGACCCC
>DASQNW010000143.1:0-14610 GCA_035644775.1 Chitinophagaceae bacterium
TCAGGTACAAGCAAACCCTAAAAAACGAGGTAATAACCAAAAGCAACAATAAGGTACCGACAAAAAAAAGCCCCATGTTACAAGGCTTTAGCCAAGTTTCCTATAAAGATGTTATCTACTTACTTTGTGCAGTCACTTTCCGATACAAAACTTGCTGAAAATATAATCCAATTGATCTTCGTTCGTGATCTCACCGGTGATCTCTCCCAAGTGATGTAAACACCTCCGAATATCCAGTGCCAAGAGATCCCCAGGTATATTAGAGTTCAAACCCTCCTGGATGTCTGCTAAGGTGCCAAAAACCTGTTGCAGTGCATGAAAATGGCGTGCATTGGTGACGATCGTGTTCTCTATTGAAATATTTCCCTGCAATACCATTGACACCATTTTCTCTTTCAGCTGTTCCAGATGAAGTGCGGATTTAGCTGAAACAAAAATCACTTCCTCAAGAGTCGAGAATTTTTCTGTTAGGTAGTGCTCTTCCACAGTATCGGTCTTGTTTCCTACCAGCAGGCAGCTACCTGCTTCTGCCCGAATTTGAGAGGCAATCTCATTGACTTCCTGGCCAGTAAGTTCATTCACATCAAAAAGGTAAAGCACCAAATCGGCCTCTTTCATTTTCCTGATGCTTTTTTCTATGCCGGCACTCTCAATTACATCAGAAGTATTGTTCCTGAGTCCTGCCGTATCAATCAGGCGGAATAAAACACCTTCTATGTTAATCAATTCCTCTATCGTGTCGCGGGTGGTTCCCGGAATCTCACTGACAATAGCACGGTCATCCTTCAGCAATGCATTCAACAGGGTTGACTTGCCAGCATTCGGCTTCCCGATGATTGCCGTACTCACACCGTTTTTGATAGCATTTCCAAGCCTGAATGATTCAATGAGTTGTCTGGTGTGCCCCAAAGCATCATTGACAAGTTTTTCTAATGCTCCGCGATCAGCAAACGCCACATCTTCCTGAGAGAAGTCGAGTTCCAGTTCAATCAATGCCGAAAACTGCAGTAGCTGATCTCGCAACTGCTGCAAAGCAGTAGAAAATCCGCCGCGGATATTTTTCAGGGCTGTAGTATGGGAAGATGAACTGTTGCTGGCGATGAGATCAGCCACTGCTTCGGCTTGCGTTAAATCAAGTTTGCCGTTTAAAAATGCCCGTTGTGTAAACTCGCCTGCCTTTGCCAGCCTGGCGCCCTTCTGAATACAAGCACTGATGATCTGCTGATGTATGTAGGGCGACCCATGGCAACTGACCTCCACCACATTCTCTCCAGTGTATGACTTTGGTCCTTTATACAAGGATATTACAACTTCGTCCAACACTTGCCCATCCGTTGCAAGCATGCCCACGTGCAGCGTATGACTTGGCTGAAGAAGGAGGTTTTTTGACGGGAACAGCGCATCAGCAATGGATAGAGCTTGCTGTCCACTCAATCTGATGACACCAATGGCCCCTACACCAGGCGGTGTAGCTAACGCTACTATGGTATCATCCCAGCCATACAACTTCGAACTCATGGTTAAAAATAAGAGAGTGTAAACCAAAAAAAATCCCGCCATAAGCGGGATCTTCCATTTATTTCTCTGAAGCAATATTTACTCTGACTGAACGACAAATGTAATTGGCTGCTTGCGGTAGGCATTTACGTTTCTACCATTCTGAATAGCAGGCACCCACTTTGGACCACGCTTGATAGCCCGCACAGCTTCATCCTCCATACCATGGCCATGTTTTGTTAAGGGCCTTACTTCGCTAATATTTCCCTGCTTGTCCACAATAAACTGAACCACTACGGTATACGAACCTGTAGGTGCGCCGTTGTCAGATGCCACCTGGCCGTTTACGTTTCTCTCAAGGAACCTTCTCCAACCAGCATCACCACCTGGGAACGAAGCTTCTACTTCCACCTTTTCGAAGATCTTGTTCTCATCTTCTACTTTAGGAGCTTCTACAACCTGTTTTCCTTCATCTACTACTGGCGGTGTGGCCAAGCCCTGATCTTTTATACCTTCCTGGCTTACTACATCAATCTTTGTATCCTGCAATTTCTCTACTTCAGGCGGAATATCTTCCTTTTTTACTTCCTGGTCTTCAACAATCTTGGGCGGAGTAAACTTGGTCATCTCCACTTTAGGCGGCTCTTGCTTCGGTGGTGGTGGTGGTGGCGGCTCCAACTTCTTCTCTTCTTCCTGGATGTTTTCCAGAACCACTTCTTTTACGTCGAGCTTTGCTGCGTTCGGATCCTCGAGAGAATTCACAATAAAACTCGTCAAGAAGATGAGCACTGCTACCCCTCCCGTGATCAACATGGCTGTTGTTATCCGCTTGTTGTATGTTTTTCTAAGTTCATAAGCACCGTATGCTTTGTTCCTGCCTTCAAAAACCAGGTCAAGGATGTCGCTGCTTAAAATTTTATTCGCTTCCATATTACTGTTTTAATGTAGTGCACGAGATTTATTACTGCGCTGCCGGTGCCGCAGCAGGGCTACCACCTTCAGTACGCATAATCAACTCGTTTTCTACAGGTGAGATATCCACTAATGCAAACCGCTTGATCTCGTTGATCGTCATCTCGTCCAGCATATCTACTGTGTTTTTGTAAGTAGCCTCTTCATTAGGTTTGATTACGATTACAAGATCTTCAACAGGAGTGCTTTTTTTCTTCTTTATGATAATGTCCCTGATATCTTTAAAATTCGAAGAAAGAAAATTCGACGCATCGGGAGCAAGCTTGCCTTCGTAATAATAAATATGATTCTCCTTTCCCATCATTATAGTAAGCGCGCCGGACTCCTTTGCCTTGTTGAGCTCCTCGTCTTTGTCTGTATCCTTAGGCATAAACAGGTCCAAGGTTGACGGAGTGCTCATCGTAGTAGTAAAAATGAAGAAGGTGATAAGCAAAAAACCAAGATCCACCATCGGGGTCATGTCCACTCTTGTAGAAAGTCGCTTGGCCTTTTTGACCCCCGGGCCTTTTTTATGACCACTATCACCACCACCAGCATCTATTGAAGCCATAATGTTGTTTTTAAAAGTTTGAAAATTCTATTTCGTCGAAGCTGTTGGGCCACCACCTTCACGGGTGCGATACAGGTCTGTACCTACGGGAGCCGGTTCGGGTGAGGTTACCAGGTTGAACTTATAAATGTCGTTTCGTTTAAATGCTTCCAATACCCTTTTAAAATCAGGATATTTAGCAGCATTATCGCCTTTAATAAAATAATTTATTCTGCTCCCAGCGAATGCTGTTACAGCATCCCGAACCCAGAAGTACAATTCGTTGCTGGCAGAATCCCGCACCGGTATACCTGGCTGTTTTACATTCTTTTGCTCGTCAGCCGGCACAGAAAGCAATCCCTTAAGTTGCGTAAAAGGCACACCCACAGAATGGGTTCTTACAAAATTGTTCATTTCAGCTTCCGTTAAACCCAGGTTTCGCGTAGTATTCAGGTTTTGGATTACCGCCTTTTTAGCTGCAGGATTGGTTTCTGCCTGCATAGAAAAAAATACACGGCCATCTTTATCCATCTCAACCAGGACTCCTTCCATCTGCTCCAGCGTTTTACTGGAAACTGAGTTAGGGGTCGTGATCTCCACGGGTTCTGGTGGTTTGAACTTGGTAGCCAAAATGAAGAAGGTCAAAATCAGAAAAGCCACGTCAACAAACGGCGTCATATCCGTATCGGTGCTTTTCTTTGGCAGTTTAACACTTGGCATTATTAAAAATTTTTATTGAGATTCAAAAAGTTCTCTTTTCCATAAACTCTTGTCTCTTATTTATAAAGAGAAGCAAAAGATTGGGTTAAAGTGAAACCGGACTCGTCAATACCATAAGTGATGCTGTCGATTTTTGTAGTAAAGATGTTGTACATGATGAGCGCCAAAGCCGATGTACCGATACCTAATGCGGTGTTGTAAAGTGCTTCAGAAATACCTACGGCCAGCTCACCAGCAGCACCTGCACCGCCCTCTTCACCAAGGGCAGAGAATGAACGAATCATCCCGATCACCGTACCCAACAATGCTACTAACGTACCTACTGATGTGATGGTAGAAAGGAACACAAGATTTTTTTGCAGCATCGGCAATTCGAGTGCCGTGGCTTCTTCAACTTCCTTTTGAATAGATATCACTTTTTGTTCAGTATCTAAGTCAGTGATGCTGATCATTTCTTTGTAACGGCGTAAACCAGCTTTCATTACATTGGCTACCGACCCGCGTTGCTTGTCACACTCTGCTAATGCCGCATCTACATTACGGTTTGCAAGATGATACTGCACACGGCGGATGAAATCAGCAATGGATCCTTTACCCAGTGCCTTTTGAATGGTTAAAAAACGCTCAATAGAAAACGTAATCACCATCAGGAACATACCGATCAACAAAGGCACGATGATTCCACCTTCGTAAATACGATGAAAGGCATCTTTCGGACCTTTATGCTCTGGCCAAAAACCACCGGCAGCATCAGGTTGTTTGAAACCGTCAGCAGCCCCCATCAGATATCTCCAAATGCAATAACCGGCTATTATGCAAAGTATCGGCGCAAGCCACGAAATAGCATTATTCGTCTTCTTTGCCTGAACTGAAGTAGTAGCCTTCGCTGTTGTTGTAGTTGCAGTCGGTCTTGTGTCTGCCATGATCGTAAATTTTAATTTTTTGAAATGGAAAAAAGTGTTGTTTGATTTTTTTCGAGGTTACAATTCTAAGGAAAAATTGAATTAAAAGTACACTGTCGTTAAATTTTCCGCTATTCTTCCTCTTTAGAAGTTTAACACCTGAACAAGAAGAAAAAAGAAATTGGATTATGGCTGATTAGGTTTTAAAAGTACACTTATCTATTCATACCGCAATGCGTCTATTGGGTTCAATTTCCCTGCTTTTATTGCGGGATACAACCCAGCCAACAGGCCGACAATTGTACAAATCACTATACCATAAATGATCCATGCCCATGGTACCACAAAGCCTGTGTTCAATACAAAAGAAAAGAGATTACCCACAATTATTCCAAGAACAATTCCAAAGAAAGCACCCATAATGCTGATCAATACAGCTTCGGTGAGAAATTGTCTACGGATAACACTGCTTTTGCCTCCAATTGCCTTCACCAATCCTACCTCTTTTGTTCTTTCGGTAACCGACACCAGCATAATATTCATGAGCCCGATAGCTGCACCAATTAGTGTTATCATACCTATTATAGTTGCAGAGATGGTTAAAAACCCCAAACTCTTCATTGCTTTTTCTGCAACGCTATTACTTCTGTCCAACACAAAATTTGTTTCTTCTGTTGTGTTCAGTTTTCTTATAGCTCTGAATATGCCCTCAGCCTCGCCCATGGCTTCCTCCACCTGGTTGATGTTTTTTGTCATCACACCAATAGAATAGGACCCTGTTTCCGTAAAATTCTTTTTGATGTTATTATAAGAAGTAACGATTACGTTATCCCGGCTGAAGCCAAAAGAAGAGCCTCTGCTCGCCATGACTCCAATGACGCGGTAAGGCATACTGTTGATCCGTATCACACTGTTTATAGCCTTGCCAGGGTTTGTCTTAAATAACTTTTGATGCACATCTGCTCCGATCAGGCAAAAATTGGCACCGGATCTCACCTCCTGTGCGCTGAAGTTGCGCCCATAATCAAGATTGAACCCATTCAATACAAGATAGTGTTCATCTGCGCCGAATATGGTAACGTTCGGGTTTGTTTTTTTTGCTTTATAGCCCACAATTGCATTCCGGCTCGCTAACACCGAAATACCTACTGTAGCTGGAAAATGATAGTGCTTCGCAAATTGCACTGCCTCATCATCTGTAATGCTCTTGCCAAGACTGGACGATTTTTCTCTTCGGGCATTTTTTTTAGAAACTTTTATTTCACGGCTGTTTCCAAACTTCAGCTTCCGTTCTTTATATCGAATGCTAAATCCATTTGCTCCCATGGTGGAAAAGCTTTCGGTAAGCTTTTGATTCATCGCTTCGATAGCAGTGATGATCCCCACCAGCGCCATGATGCCGAATGCGATTATAGCAACAGTAATTCCAGTGCGAAGCTTGTTGCTTTTTATGGTCCTGAAAGCAAGAGAAAAAACGTCACCGCTATGCATGATTGATCCTTTGTTGGAAACCCTCGCTGAAATTAGCGCTTCTGAGCAATATGCTATTTACAACAGGTTAAAAGTACAACCAGTGAATGAGGAGGTTCGGAAATATACCTAACACAATGGTTATAGCAGCCAATGCTACAAGGGTGAACGTGAACACGGGACTTAGTTGAAAAGCAGGAGTTTCGCCCTGCTTGAAGTACATAGCCTGGATCAAACGGAAATAGTAATACACACTTACCGCCGCCATTAAAACAGCGAAGATAACGAGCCACAAACTTCCACCTTCTACGGTAGCGCGGAGCATATAGAATTTAGACATGAAACCAGCAGTCAACGGTATGCCGGCAAGTGATAGCAAAAAAATCACGAGAGTAGCGGCAATCACAGGCTGATGACGCGCAAACCCATTGAAGCCGTCGAATGTGTAGTCGTTCATTTTCGTAAGCACTGCAAAAATACCTATCGTCGCCAGCGAGTAAGCCGCCGCATATAGTAACAACCCTTCTTTGGCATCTGCACTGATTGCATATACAGCCATCATCATAAAACCCGCCTGCGCAATACTTGAATACGCCAACATACGCTTTACGCTTTGTTGAAATACTGCTGTTATGTTTCCGATAAACAGCGTTAGAGCGGTGATGATTGCCACCAGCAAACGCCATTGCGGTGCTATGTTGCCAAACGCTTCGTCAAACAAACGCATGAATGCAATAAAACCTGCCGCTTTTACTACTGTAGCCATGTAGGAGGTGAACACAGTGGGCGCACCATCATATACATCGGGAGTCCAAAAGTGAAAGGGAGCTGCAGAAACTTTGAAAGACATTGAAAACAACAACATCATCAAACCCGCCATAAAAAGCACCGGTACCTTTTCGCTATTGACATTCATCAGATCTGTTTGGAAAGTTCCGGCAGCACCATACACCAGCGCAATGCCCATGAGCATCAATCCTGTAGAAAAACTGCCCATGAGAAAATATTTCAACGATGCTTCATTGCTTTTAAGATTGCGTTTGTCACTTCCTGTTAGGATGTACAGGGGAATAGAAACAATTTCAATACCTATAAATAGTATCAGCAGAGACTTAAATGCTGCTACGAGAGCGATGCCCGCAAGAATAAAAAATATCAGAGCAAAGTATTCGCTGTAATCGCTTCCAACACGTTCCATCTCCCTCGATGAGAGCACAAAAAAAGCGAAAGTGCAGATGCATGCTATAAGGTTGAACAACAGGGCAAAACGGTCGAAATGAAGCATGCCAGTCAAATCAACTGTAAAGAAGTGAACACCTCTGATATCTAAAAGATTGGCAGTAATGATCAACAATAAAAGCACACCTGCTAAAGTGCGGACAGCAGCTTTATCCTTAAACAGAAAACTGCTGAACATCATTACGACGCCTGAAACGGCTGACAAAATCAATGCATTCATAATATAAGTTCACGCAAAGCAGCCTATTGCATTCGCACCAGCTCGCGTATATCTGCTTCTCTTAAAATACTATCTGTAAAACTTTCAGTCAAATTAAGCAAAGGCTGCGGGTAGATCCCTGAAATCAAAATCACCAGCACAATAACTACAAGCGCCAGTTGCTCGTTAACCGAAACTTCTTTTGCCCTACTAGTCAAGTTGTTTGTGTCACCTAAAAAAACTCGCCTGATCATATTTAACGTATAAACCGCCGCGAGTATAATGCTTAATCCAGCCAGAGCAGCAAAGACAAAGTTGTATTTGGTAACTGTTGACGCAAATATTCCGTTGAACATGAGAAATTCTCCCACAAAAGCATTGGTAAGTGGAAGTGAAATGTTTGCAAGGGCAACTATTACGAGCAATGTTGTTAAAACGGGAGCCTTCTGAGCCAAGCCTCCCAACTCAGACAGCTTTCTTGCACCAAAACGTCGCTCGATGACTTCTATCACTATCCATAATCCAATGATATTGATGCCATGATTGAACATCTGCATCATCACGCCTTGCAAACCGCTTTTATGTTCAGCGAAAATAGCGGCGGCCATGATGCCAATGTGGGCTATGGAAGAATAAGCTGCTAAACGTTTTAAGTCGTTCTGCTGTATTGCAATAATGGAAGCGTAGATGACTCCAATGACGGCCATACTCATTACTACATCACCCCAGGAGTAGGCAGCGAGTGGCACTACGGGCAGCACCCACCTGATCACACCAAATACTCCCATCTTTACCATGATGCCACTCAGCACCATTGTGGCAGCTGTAGGCGATTGCTCATATGTATCAGGCTGCCAGGTGTGAAACGGGAACACTGGCATTTTCACCGCAAAAGCGATAAACAATAACCAAAACACCCAGCTTTGTGTAGAATTCGGAAGTGATATGTTATAGAACGACTCGATGGCAAATGAGCGGTCGGGAGTTTGGAAATAGAGGTACAACAAGCCTATCAGCATCAGCACAGACGCTGTAAACGTGTAAATAAAGAACTTAAATGTTACCTGTATTCTTTTCTCCCCACCCCATTGTGAGCAGATGAAGTAAACAGGAATCAACGCTAACTCCCAAAAAAAGTAAAACACGAGAGCATCCATGGCTGTGAACACGCCCATCAACCCAGCTTGTGTCAACAGCATCAACCCAAAGAAATTGTTAGGCCTGTGATAGCTTTGCTTCCAGGTAGCAATAAAAATCAACGGGTATGCAACAGCGGTCAGCAGACATAATATCTGTGATAATCCATCGAGTTGTATAGAAAAGCTGCTGCCGAGGCTTCCCATCCAGGCTGCATCAAACTGCAATTGCGCAGGAGTTTTTGATAACAGTCCGGCAATTGAAACCGCCAAAGCAGCAAATGAAACAAATAAGGCCCACGCCTTGGCTGCAACTTCGCTCTTGATGAAGAAGTTCACCAATCCACCAATCAACGGAATCAATATCAGTAATAAAACGATCATATCATTAGTTCTAAAGTAGAAGCATACCTCCCTTGCTCCCGATGCTATTTTCTAAGGAAGAACTGCAACAGAAAAAACAAGAGCATGCTCACTACCATCAACAATACATAGCTCCCTATCTGTCCACTTTGCAACCACCTCAACTGCCTGCTGCCATAGTTCACCATTTTTCCAACACCATTTACCATAGCATCGATGCCAGACCTTTCAAAGTAATTGTTTGCTATTACTCCAAGCTTCATCACCGGCCTTACTATTATCCTGTCATATAACTCATCTACGTACCACTTATTTTGCAGAAACTTACCTATAGCGGTAGGTTGTTCCTCCCGATAATTTTTATACCGCATCCATGCTATTGCAATTGCGACTACTGCCACAATGGTGGTTAAGGCCATAAGCAGCAATTCTGTTGAATGGGTTACTTCGCCATGTGATGGAGGGGCTATGACAGGAGATAGAAACTGTGTTAGCATTTCGCCTCCGTGCATGAAAACTTCTGGTATGCCTACGAAGCCGCCTATGACTGATAGAACTGCTAGCACAACTAACGGAACTGTCATAGCAGCAGGGCTCTCATGTATATGCATTCTCTGTTCTTCCGTGCCTCTGAAGCCTCCGAAAAAACTAATAAACAAGAGCCGGAACATATAGAAAGCGGTGAGCCCCGCTGTGGCAACACCGATGACATACAATATCTTGTTGTGTGCAAAAGCATTCAGCAGGATGGCATCTTTTGAAAAGAAGCCCGACAGTGGCGGAATACCTGCAATGGCAAGACAGCCAATAACAAAAGTGATGTAAGTGATCTTCAATTTACTTTTCAGCCCACCCATGAACCGGATATCCTGTTGTCCACTCACTGCATGTATAACACTTCCGGCGCCCAGGAACAAAAGGGCTTTGAAAAAGGCGTGCGTCATCACATGAAACACCGCAGCCACATAAGCTCCGGTACCCAGTGCAAGAAACATGTATCCTAGCTGGCTAACTGTTGAATAAGCAAGTACTTTTTTGATGTCATTCTGCTTCACAGCTATGGTGGCAGCGAGTAGCGCAGTAGCTGCCCCGGTTACAGCAATAATATCGAGTGTGAGCGGTGCCAGGTTGAATAAGATATTACTTCGGGCGATCATGTAGATGCCTGCGGTAACCATCGTTGCGGCGTGTATCAATGCAGAAACAGGAGTAGGGCCAGCCATAGCATCTGGGAGCCAGGTGTATAAAGGTATCTGAGCACTTTTTCCTGTAGCACCTAAAAAGAGCAAAAGAGTAATACCAATTATGGCGGTGGAATTCTGAGCTGAAAGTGCAGCAACCTTGCCATTAGCAGAGTTAAACAGCTCGCTGTATGATGCGGAACCAAATTGAAGGATGATCCAGAAAATAGCGAGCAGAAAGCCCAGGTCACCGATCCGGTTCATCACAAAAGCTTTTTGTGCAGCCTTTGTGTAATCAATGTTTTTGAACCAATAACCAATTAACAAATAAGAGCAGAGGCCTACCCCCTCCCATCCAATGAACATCACTACAAAGTTGCCTCCCAGCACCAATAACAGCATGGAAAAGACAAACAGGTTCAGGTAGGAAAAATAGCGTCCATAGTGCTCTCTCTTTTCCTCGTGCATGTACGCTGCAGAATACACGTGAATCAGAAAACCGACGCCTGTTATTATTAGAAGGAATAACGCAGATAATTGATCAATCTGAAACTCAAAAGGAATTCGGAGATCACCAACATTGATGAAGTTGAAGTACTGCACTACTTCTCCTCCAGTTTCCCGAACAGATTGAAAAGCAATTATGCTGAATATAAAAGAGATGAGAATTTGACCAGAAGCATTGCTAGCAATAAAGTTTTTACTAAGATATTTACGGCCAAGACCATTGATTAAGAATCCGGCAAATGGAAATAAAACAATTAGCAATAAAAAAGTATTCATAATCAAGGGAGCATCATATACCGAAAGGTCTATGCTGCTTCTAGTGTTTTAACCTGTTCAAAAAGTTTACATCCACTGAATGTGTATTCCTATACATCATCACAATTATTGCGAGCCCTACACTTACTTCCGCAGCGGCCACCACCATTATAAAAAACACAAACAGCTGACCATCACTACCTGCTGATGCATTGACATTAGCTTGTGCCAGGTGGTGCATTTTTGAGAATGCCACCAGCAGCAAGTTCACTGCATTCAACATCAACTCTATGCACATGAAAATGATTATCGCATTGCGACGCGTCAACACCCCAATGATGCCGATCACAAACAATGCAATCGAAAGAAATATGTAATAGTTAATAGGCATAAACTATGAACGGTATAACTCGTGTATCCTCTCTCACCGGATGTTCATTGCTTCCTTTGGTTCTTCCACTTTCCTCATATCATCAATAGAAACGGCACTACTGCGCTTCTCTCTTCTGCCTAAAACCACCGCACCTACCATTGCGCTCAGAAACAAAATGCTGCTTATTTCGAAAGGCACTACAAACTCCCTGAACAATACGCGCCCAAGGTTTTTTATTAATCCAATGTCTCCCGTGTTTAGTTGAGCCTCGCCTGCATTGGTGTGCCGCAGTGCTGCTATCAAAACCAGCAATAGGCAGCCACCCGAAACAGCACCCACAATTTTCAACCACTTATTTTTCTGGGGTTCGGTGTCTTTACTCAAATTCATTAACATGATCACAAAGAGAAACAAAACCATGATGGCTCCGGCATAAACAATGATGTTCACAATAGCTAGGAACTGCGCATTCAGCAAAACGTAGTGGCCGGAAATAGAGAAGAAAGTTATGATTAGCCACAGCACACTGTACACAGGATTTTTGCTGGTGATCACCATGAGGGCGCTACCAAGAGAAAGTACAGCAAGAAACCAGAATAAAATTTGTGTGATGTTCATGTTTCTTCTAAGCAGTTATTTTTTTGCAGCCTCTCTTTCCCCAACTGCCTTCTTATATGCATCAGGATCTTTCTTGGGGTCTGGTATCAACAGGTCTTCTTTTTTATAAATGAAGCCTTCACGGCCGTAATTTGCATGCGCAAAAGTTTGGGATAAGTAAATAGCATCTTTGGGGCAAGCCTCTTCGCATAACCCACAGAAGATGCACCGAAGCATATTTATTTCGTACTTAGCAGCATATTTTTCTTCACGATACAAATGCTCCTCACCCGGCTGCCGTTCCGCTGCTTCCATCGTTATGGCTTCTGCAGGACAGGCCAGCGCACACAATCCGCATGCAGTGCAACGTTCACGACCTTCTTCATCACGATTTAAAATTTGCACACCACGAAAAACAGCGGAGAAAGGGCGGGTTTGCTCTGGGTAATTAATTGTGGGCTTTTTTTTAAACAAGTGGCTGAAGGTGATACCCATACCTTTGAATATTGCAGGGAGATACATCTTCTCCATGAGGGTCATGGGTTTGCGTTCTACTTGTTTGGATTTATTTGTTAACTGCATATTTTTAGCCCGATGAATCTCTGTTTCTTCTATTGGTTCGCAAAATTAGCCGTTTTCATCAAGCCCGGTGTATAGAGATGGCTTTATTTATTGAGGATTAACACCACAGCAGCGGTAATTACCATATTAAACAGCGCTAGCGGCAAGAGCCCCTTCCATCCAAGGTTCATCAGCTGATCGTAACGGAACCGTGGAATGGTCCAGCGGATCCACATAAACAAGAATATAAAAAAGAAAGATTTAGCCATCAACACGGAAAATCCAATAAGCCCTACCCACCATGCATTTCCCCAAGCTGCTTCATTCACAAATGGAATATCATAACCGCCGAGGAACAGTGTGGCCATCACTACTCCGCTGATGAACATGTTGATGTACTCGGCAAACAAATAGAACCCCAGCTTCATGGAAGAGTATTCCTGATGGTAGCCAAAGTTCAACTCGTTTTCTGCTTCTGCCATGTCAAAGGGCGTGCGGTTACACTCTGCAAGTGCACAGATAAAAAAGATAAGAAAGCCCAAAGGCTGGTAAACAACGTTCCATCCGTTCTGAATCTGGTAATCTACAATAACACTCATCCTCAGGTCACCTACGAGCAACAACACTGCGAGCAGAGACAAACCCATCGCCAGTTCATAAGAGATCATTTGCGAAGCGCCGCGGATCGCAGCAATCAATGAAAACTTGTTGTTTGACGCCCATCCACCGATCATGATGCCGTAAACTCCTAAACTTACTACTCCAAAGACATACAGAATACCAATATTGATATCAGCAATCTGCAATGGAACCTGTCTTCCCGCCACATCAATGGTCCATCCCCACGGGATCACAGCACTCGTCATTACCGCCGTGATCATCGCTATCATAGGGCCAAGCACAAACAGGGTTTTTGACGATGTAAGTGGGATGATTTCTTCTTTCATGAACAGTTTAACTCCATCAGCCAGCGGCTGTAACAAACCAAATGGGCCAGCCCTGTTCGGCCCATGGCGATCCTGGAGAAAAGCAGCTACTTTTCTTTCTGCATAGGTGCTATACATCGCTACCAACAAAGCAGTAGAGACAATAACAACAATCAATATAAACTTCTCAAGAAAAATCCACCAGTCGATTTGTAATAAATGCATTGCTCAGAGAATATTTAAAGATCAAACGACAACGAGCCGCTGACGTCAGCTGCTAAACTCACGGAGTGTTCGGATTTGTGCTATCTGTCCCCTGCAAGTTTCTTCCCTTACCTGCTTTCACATCGGTTGGGTTTTGGCCCACAGCATGAGGGTCCTGGTTGAATGTTTTGCCGCTCGCCGGCCCCTGGATTTCACTTAGTTCTACTGTGTTCACATCGCTAATGGAGTGAATATCCATCAGCAACTTCGGATCCCGTCCGCCCATGATGGCGTTAAATGTCTCAGTTGGCTTTACGACGTTGGTGTAATGGCCGGACGAGATAACAGAATGCCTGTCCACTCGAGTAGGGCCTTCAATAACCCAGTCGCTGACCTTTTTTCGTTCAAAGCGGCATTCATTACAGATCCAGTCCTCTACTTCTCCCCACTGGTCCTTACGTGCTGTCACACGGAGTACTTCTCCTCCACGCATCCACAGCCTTACTTTACCAGAACATTTCGAACAATTGCAGTGTGCCTCAACGGGTTTGGTGAACCACACTCGATTCTTAAACCTGAATGTTCTGTCGGTTAATGCACCTACGGGACAAACATCGATCACATTTCCTATAAACTCATTGTCCAATGCATTTTCGATATAGGTGGCAATTTGCGAGTGATCACCTCTATCCAACACGCCGTGCTCTCTTTCACCAGATACCTGGTCTGCTGTGTACACACACCGGTAGCAAAGGATGCATCGTGTCATGTGCAGCTGAATATAGGGACCGATGTCAATTCTTTCGAAGGTTCTCCGCTTGAATTCGTAGCGAGTGCCCTCAGACCCGTGCTCGTAGCTTAAATCCTGGAGATCACACTCTCCCGCCTGGTCGCAAACGGGGCAGTCCAAAGGATGATTTAACAATAAGAATTCTACCACCCCTTTCCTGGCTTCGAGTACCGCAGGGTTGGTGATGTT
>DASQNW010000144.1:0-5233 GCA_035644775.1 Chitinophagaceae bacterium
CGGTTCTAGATCGAATAAGAGCCACCGAGAGCGTCAGCGCAGGTGAAGAACTTGCGAGCCTATCTCCATTCCTTGCAAGCATACCTAAGAAAATGCCGTATGGTGTACCCGAGGGGTATTTTGGTAATATATCCGCTGACCTTGAAGGTATTACGAATGGCGAAGGATTACCTGAAGTTATCGCCCAGGTTGGAAAGTTGATGCCATATGATGTTCCTTCCGGGTATTTTGAAAATTTGCCTGCCACTTTGTTAGATAAGGTGTCAGCACCGCCCCCAGCCTCGAAAGTTATATCGTTCAATGTTCGTAAATGGGTGACTTATGCTGCTGCCGCTGCCATCATCGGCATTATTTCTTACAGCAGTATTTTTTTCCTCGGTAACAGGAATACGGAACCCACTGTAGGGTCGGAAGAATGGATCGCAAACAAGCTGCAGAACGTGAGTAGCAAGGAACTTGATGAGTTTATAAATATTGCAGACGTAAGCACTGCCTCAGTTGGTCAGAAGCCTTCTGCCGGTAAAACCGAACTGCGCAACCTATTAAAAGATGTTCCGAATGATGAATTGGAAAAGTTTTTGAAAGAAGTACCTTTTGGAGGCGAAGATCCGTCAGCAGTAAATTAACCCGAAGAAAGCATAGATAAACGGCCCCTAAAAAAACACGTAAACTCATGAAAAGATTTCTATACATAGTTTCCTTTTTTCTCCTGAGTGTTACTGCCTCAGTAGCTCAGGATGATGACGGTCAGGGAACAACAATCCGCGAGCGGATGACGGAGTACATCCAGAACCGTTTGCACCTCTCAAAAGCAGAAGCGGAGCGGTTTGGGCCTACCTTCATTAACTACTTCAATGAGCTCAGAAAGGTTAACCAGGAGTACAAAGGAGACAAGTTGTTGTTACAAAAAAAGATTGTTGAAACGCGACTTAACTTCAGAAACCAGTTTAAAGATATTGTAGGCGAAAAGCGAAGCAACGACGTGTTTGTATACGAAAGAGATTTTGTTGATGAAGTGAAAAGAATTCGCCAGGAAAGAATGCAAAACGACAATGGTCACAGAAATAAAAAAGGAGGCCTGTTGCAGTAAAACACTTTTTCATCTATATTTGAACTTGGTGTTTTTCATAGGTTAGCAACGGCCGGCTCTTTTTAGGGCAGGCCTTTCTTTTTAGTGCCTGTTTTCTTTTCCTTTATAGTACCCGCACACATATGTAAGCAGATCCATAGTGGGGAGCTGTGGATTCAAGCTTCTATTTTGAAAGATCTACCTGCTCAAGTACATGCTTCGATCTTTGTATAGCTGCCTGAAATAAGGATCTCTAAGGTCCTTGATGAAGCGAATAGCCTCTCCGGTAGACTTCATTTCCGGGCCTAACTCTTTGTTGACGTTGGGGAATTTGTTGAAACTGAAAACGGGTTCTTTTATGGCAAAGCCATTTAAATTCTTCTCAAACGTAAAGTCTTTTATCTTCTTTTCCCCAAGCATCACCTTAGTGGCGATATTCAGGTAAGGAATCCCATAGGCTTTCGCTATGAAAGGGGTAGTCCGTGAAGCGCGAGGATTGGCCTCTATCACGTAAATATGTCCGTCTTTTATTGCAAACTGTATGTTGATCAAACCTTTTATGTTCAGCGCACGGGCTATCTTTTCGGCGTAGTATTCCATAGTGGTAACCGTTAATGGAGGCAAGTTGAACGCTGGTAACACCGCGTTGCTGTCCCCGCTGTGAATACCCGCCGGTTCAATGTGCTCCATCACGCCCATCACATGAAAGTCTTCCCCATCAAAGATTGCATCAATTTCCGCCTCCTGGCAGCGATCGAGAAAGTGATCGATCAGAATTTTGTTCCCTGGGATGTGCTTTAGAAGGCTTATTACTGCTTTCTCTACCTCTTCATCATTGATCACGATGCGCATTCGTTGACCACCGAGTACGTAACTCGGGCGCACCAGCACCGGATAGCCTACACGATTCGCAACTTCAACTGCCTCATCTACATTGTAGGCAGTGCCGTATTCGGGGTAAGGAATGTCAAGCTCTTTCAGCATATCGCTGAAACGGCCACGATCTTCCGCAATATCCATACTATCGAACGACGTTCCCACTATTCGTATGCCTTTAGCCTGCAGGCGCTCGGCCAATTTCAACGCCGTTTGTCCACCAAGTTGAACAATCACGCCATCTGGCTTTTCATGTTCAATAATTTCCCACAGGTGTTCCCAAAATACCGGCTCAAAATAGAGCTTGTCGGCTACGTCAAAGTCAGTGGAGACTGTCTCCGGGTTACAATTCACCATGATTGCTTCGTATCCGCTTTCCTTTATGGCTAAGAGGCCATGAACGCAGCAATAGTCAAATTCGATTCCCTGGCCAATTCGGTTAGGCCCACTTCCCAGCACCACTATCTTCTTCTTGTCGGTTACCTTACTTTCGTTACTATGGCCCTCTTCAAACGTGGAATAGAAATAAGGCGTCTTTGCTTCGAATTCTGCAGCGCAGGTGTCAACCATCTTATATACCCTCGTAATACCAGCCGCTTTCCTTTTTTCATAAACCTCATCTTCACTGCCGTCCTTAATTATCCTGGCGATCTGTTCATCACTGAACCCATTTATTTTTGCTTCTTTTAGAAGATCAATAGGTAAGTCTTCCAGGTAATGCTTTTCAAGTTCTTTTTCAATGTTACATATGTGCTGAATTTCATAAAGAAACCACCTGTCAATTCCCGTAGCTTTTGCTATTGTATTTACGCTCACGCCAAGCATTAGCGCATCTTTCATTCTAAAAATGCGGTCCCACTTCGGTACTTTTATGTACTCTATCAACTCCTCGGCTTTCATTTGGCTTTTACCATAGTAGCCAAGACCCACCGCGTTGTTCTCTAAGCTTTGGCAGGCCTTCTGCACGGCCTCTGTAAAGCTGCGGCCGATTGCCATTACCTCGCCCACGCTCTTCATCTGCAAGCCCAGGCGGTCGTCTGCACCTTTAAACTTATCAAAGTTCCAGCGAGGGATTTTCACGATCACGTAGTCTAATGCTGGCTCAAAATAAGCCGACGTTGTTTTTATTATGGGGTTCTTCAGCTCGTCGAGCGAGTAACCGATCGCCAACTTTGCTGCGATCTTTGCAATGGGGTAGCCGGTTGCTTTGGAAGCAAGGGCAGATGAACGGCTTACCCGCGGATTGATTTCAATGGCGATTATTTCTTCTGTGTCGGGATTAAGTGAGAACTGAACGTTGCAGCCTCCGGCAAAATTTCCAAGGTCCCGCATCATCATAATTGCGGTGTTCCGCATTAGCTGAAATGCCGTATCGCTGAGGGTCATTGCCGGTGCTACTGTGATAGAGTCGCCTGTGTGCACACCCATTGGGTCGAAGTTTTCCACCGTGCAGATGATCACCACGTTGTCGCTGGAGTCACGCAATAATTCCAACTCAAATTCCTTCCAGCCCAAAACAGCACGTTCCACCAGCACTTCATGTATTGGCGATGCTTGTATGCCTCTTTGTAAGGCTTCGTCGAGTTCGCTTGCATCGTGCACAAACCCTCCGCCTGTTCCACCTAGGGTAAAGGAAGGCCTGATCACCAGCGGAAATCCTATATCCTGCGCAAATTCCTTTCCTTCTAAAAAAGAATTCGCCGTTTTCGCAGGCGCTACAGGTACCCCGAGTCGGATCATCCATTGCCGGAATTTTTCCCGGTCTTCGGCTTTGTCGATGGCTTTTATGTCTACTCCTATCAGGCGCACCTGATACTTTTCCCACACTCCCAGGTCTTCTGCTTCCTTCGCGAGGTTCAATGCCGTTTGGCCTCCCATGGTCGGCAACACCGCATCTATATTATTTTCTTCCAGAATCTGCTCAATACTTTCAACAGTCAATGGCAACAGATATACCTTGTCGGCCATCATAGGGTCAGTCATGATAGTGGCAGGGTTGCTGTTAATGAGGATCACTTTTATACCTTCTTCACTCAGGCTTCGCGCCGCCTGTGTTCCGGCATAGTCAAATTCGCAAGCCTGTCCAATCACAATTGGTCCAGAGCCGATGATAAGAACTGTTTTTATGGAATTGTCTTTTGGCATTTGGAGTTTTGCTTGAGTAATGGCTAAAAAAAACCGGGCTATTGCCCGGGTTGCAAAAATAGGGTAAATGAACGTTTGCCGAAGAAATGAAACAGACTATTAACAGCTTGTCAGTTTCGTGTTAAAAACTTCCGTTTCCAGATGGCACACCTGTTCTTTTTCCAAAAGTGTTGGTGAGACCACCTAAGTTTTCGTTCACTAATTTTTTGCCTTTGTCCATCAATTCTCTTTTCTGTTGCTCGGACATTTTCGAATATTTATAGTACCCGAAAGCTGCTGCGCCTAACAACAACAGCGACCCCAAGCCGGATTTACGTCTTGCCATGTTTCTTGTTTTTAGATTTATCAATTGTT
This sequence comes from Chitinophagaceae bacterium, assembly GCA_035644775.1. Taxonomy (GTDB): domain Bacteria; phylum Bacteroidota; class Bacteroidia; order Chitinophagales; family Chitinophagaceae; genus Flavisolibacter. The sequence continues at coordinate 4,445 of DASQNW010000144.1, forward strand.
TGTTCTTTAATAAAATATCGTACCTGAATCAGGCAGCAGGTGGCACATCGGTGGCAGTTCCGGTTGTTGTTGTTTTAGCCCCCGATCCTCTGAAAAGATTTTCAAAAAACTCCTCCACCTTCGGCATGTAATCTTTCATTGCGTCAGCTCCTTTCGATTTCAGCTCGTTGAAGTACTCCATTGCTTTGTCTTCTGCATCCATAGCATTGCTCTTTAGCCTGTTTGCTTTATCTTTTAGATCGGAGGCAAGTTTTTCTTTTTCCTCATCGGTCATATTCAGATACTTGTATGCTCCAAAAGCCGCTGCCGCTCCTAATAGAAAGGTGGCAAGGTGTTTACTATTCACACTCATGATTTTATTTTTTAGAGTAAAAAATTTTTACTAATTCACTTGTTACCAAATTTGTGCCCACTTGCGTGGGAAGTGGATTGAGCAGCTTTTATTTCAATTTAGACATGATGAACGGAAGATTTGTCGTATTTACTTGCCTGATGGTGTCGTGTTGTTTCAGTAACGCACAGAAATATCCACGAAACTACTTTCGCAATCCGCTGAATATTCCCATGCAGCTGGTTGCAAATTTTGGAGAGCTGCGAGCTAATCATTGGCATATGGGATTAGATATCCGGACGCAGCAACGTGAAAACCTGCCCGTGTATGCAGCTGCTGAAGGGTATATTTCCCGCATTAAAATTGAAGCGGGCGGTTTTGGGCGGGCCATTTACATCACTCATCCCAATGGATTCACGAGTTTGTATGCACATCTGAACAACTTTTTCCCCGCCCTG
>DASQNW010000145.1:0-16570 GCA_035644775.1 Chitinophagaceae bacterium
AAGGTGTAATTCACCCATACCACTCAAAATGGTCTGGCCAGAATCTTCATCTGTTTTAACCCGCAAAGTAGGATCTTCCTCTACCAGTTTTGAAATTGCCATACCCATTTTGTCTACGTCAGCCTGGGTTTTAGGTTCAACGGCAACAGATATCACAGGCTCTGGAATAAACATGTTTTCTAAAACTATCGGGTGGTTTTCATCGCACAGCGTATCACCCGTCTTGATCTCTTTGAAACCAACAGCAGCTCCGATATCACCTGCCTCAATAAAGTCAATCGGGTTTTGTTTGTTGGCAAACATTTTCATTATCCGCGAAATGCGTTCTTTTTTTCCGCTTCTCACGTTCAGCACATAAGAACCAGCATCAAGGTGACCCGAATAGGCGCGGAAGAATGCAAGTCGACCAACAAATGGGTCTGTCATGATCTTGAAAGCCAGCGCTGCAAAAGGTTCTTTCGCATCCGGCTTCCGGACCAATGGTTCGCCTGTGTTAGGATCTGTGCCTTGAATGGCTTCTATATCAATTGGTGAGGGAAGGTATCGGCATACAGCGTCCAAAGCAGTTTGCACTCCTTTGTTTTTGAAAGAAGAGCCACACATCATTGGCACTATACTCAAATCTATGGTTGCTTTCCGTATTGCTTCGTGAACTTCGTCTTCAGTAATAGTATTAGGATCATCAAAAAATTTCTCCAACAACTTGTCATCATATTCAGCTACTGCTTCAATGAGGTTTTGTCTCCAAAATTCCGCATCCTCTTTCATATCGTCTGGAACAGGGATTTCGTCGAACGTCATGCCTTCTGTTTCCATGTGCCAGATAATGCCTTTCATCGAGATAAGGTCAACAACCCCTTTGAAGTCATCTTCAGCACCAATCGGCAATTGCAATGGAACAGCCTTTGCACCTAGCATTTCCTTCACCTGGTTTACTACCATCAAGAAGTCAGCACCCTGCCGATCCATTTTATTCACAAATCCAATGCGTGGTACACGGTACCTGTTCGCCTGGCGCCACACAGTTTCAGATTGAGGCTCTACACCATCAACAGCAGAAAACAAAGCGATCAAACCATCGAGCACACGCATGGAACGTTCTACTTCGACGGTAAAGTCCACGTGACCAGGAGTATCGATGATGTTGAAGTAATATTTTTTTGTATTGGCGTCCGCTTTTCCTTTGTCTGTAGGGAAGTTCCATTGGCAGCTTACGGCAGCGGAGGTAATGGTGATACCTCTTTCTTTTTCCTGCTCCATCCAGTCTGTAGTAGCTGCTCCATCATGCACCTCACCTATTTTGTGGATCATGCCGGTATACCGCAGGATGCGCTCTGTAGTAGTGGTTTTACCGGCATCGATATGCGCAGCAATTCCGAAGTTTCTTTGAAATTTCAAGTCTGCCATGATAGAATTAATTGTATTTAAAACATGTTTAGGTGAACAGCTTTACAGCCTTTGTGTTTGCCTTCGCCTCTTTAGAGTTCTGCCATTCTCATCAACCTCCGCAAATAGCGTAAAATTGAGTGCGCAAAGGTAACGAGAAAAAGATTATCAGCAACTTGGTTGGGAGCATTGGCTCCTTCAGTCTTGTTAAAAGCTTTGCGGTCGTATCCACTACTAGAATAGAGTTTACACCGAATTATTCTTTTTATTCAATGCTTGTTTAAGTGTATAGATTCATCAAAAAGATACGCCTCGCACAATTTTTGTATCTGATATTATTTGTAATTTTCCTTAACAAATTAACCCTCACTTAAAACCCATTAAAATGGCAAAATCAACAAAAAAAGCTGCCACAAAAAAATCAGCAACTAAAAGTTCTGGTGGCAGTAAATCTTCATCCAAATCAGGTTCGAAAAGTTCCGGTGGATCAAAATCAGCATCTAAGAGCTCAGGTCGCGGCGGTTCAAAAAGCGCCAGCAAAGGAGCTTCTAAAGGCGCATCTAAATCTTCATCTCGCGGTGGTAGCAAATCATCTTCCAAAAGAGGTTTAGCATCTGCAAGCGAAGGCACTAAGAAAGCGGTAGCCAAAAAAGGAGGGCAGGCTTCTCGTGGTGGCGGTCGCAGCGGTGGATCAAGCAAATCATCAGGCGGAAGCAAAGGTGCTTCTAAAGGTGGATCTAAAGGGGCTTCTAAATCATCAGGCAGCGGCGGCAGCAAATCTTCCGGTAGAAGCAAAGGTGCTTCAAAGGGGGGATCTAAGTCTTCGCGTGGTGGATCATCGAGCGGCAGCCAGGAAACGAGAACTACGAGCGGTCAATACGAAGGCAGCGACGTGTCTACAGGTTCACAGACACCTGAAGGTGTTACCTCTCCAACTGATGCATCGCAAAATGGTTCTGAAGGTAGCGGTGGAAATTCATAGCCATCTAAAAGCTATAAAAACAAAATATCCCGCTAAAGCGGGATATTTTTTTATCAGAGTAAAAATGTGACTATACTTTAAAATGCGCAAAGGCTTTATTTGCTTCAGCCATACGATGGGTATCTTCTTTCTTCTTGTAAGCGGCACCCTCGCCCCGTGAAGCAGCAACTATTTCGTTGGCAAGTTTGTCTGCCATACTGCGGCCGTTTCTTTCGCGACTATAGCGAATGAGCCACTTCATACTTAAAGAAATTTTCCTGTCGGGACGCACTTCAGAGGGAATCTGAAAAGTAGCACCACCGATACGCCTGCTACGCACTTCAACTGCAGGAGTTACATTGGAAAGAGCCCTCTTCCATATTTCGTATCCATCTTCACCGGTTTGCTTCGCCACCCTTTCTATAGCGTTGTAGAAAATGTCATAAGCAACACTTTTTTTACCTTCCCACATAATGTTGTTAACAAAACGGGTTACCAGCTTATCATTATAGCGGGGATCGGGAGCTAATGGTAGTTTCTTTGCTTGTGTTTTACGCATACTATCGAAAATTTTGGTCTAAGAAATGATTGCTTATTCTTAGAAACCTCTATCAATTACTTTTTACCAGCGGGCTTTGCAGCACCTGCTTTTTCCTTTTTGGTACCGTATTTAGACCGGCTTTTTTTGCGATCCTTTACCCCAGCGGTGTCTAATGAACCACGAACAATATGATATCGCACACCCGGAAGGTCCTTAACCCGACCGCCGCGAATTAGCACGATTGAGTGCTCCTGAAGATTATGACCTTCACCTGGAATGTATGCAATCACTTCAACCTTGTTAGTTAAGCGCACCTTTGCCACTTTTCTAAGAGCAGAATTCGGTTTTTTTGGAGTAGTCGTGTATACACGGGTACAAACACCACGGCGCTGAGGACAGCTGTCCAAAGCTCTTGACTTGCTTTTTGCCTTGATTATTTCTCTTCCTTTTCGAACCAATTGCTGAATAGTAGGCATTAGAAACCTTTTGTTTTTGGGACGGCAAAAGTAGGATAATATTTTAGAATCCAGATTCCACCAAATAGAAAATTAATTTTTTGGAGGAAAAATTGGCTTTAATCGTCACCTGCACCGGAGTTTAGGGGCACTTTCTTAAACGACACTCTATTTCTAAACCTTCACCATCCACCCCCACTTATCGCGGCTGCGACAGGCACGAATATCGTCCAAACGCTGTTTTACGGAGGGCATCACTTCCCATTCTGCAATGTTAAACTGCATCACGAAATCTTTATATCTGAGTTCCTTTATGGGTGACACAGTAGCGGCTGTACCGGTTCCAAACACTTCTATCGACTGACCGGCTTTGTACGCAGCCGTTATTTCATCAATGCTCAATGGCCTTTCTTCCACAGACAGCCCCATGTCCTGTAACAGGGTTAACACAGTATTGCGAGTCACCCCGTTCAATATGGTGCCTGCCTCAAGATCAGGAGTGATGGCTTTGTTGCCGATGATAAACATTACGTTCATAGTACCTATTTCCTGAACGTACTTATGCTCTACAGCATCTGTCCAAAGTACCTGGTCGTAACCTTTCTTCCTGGCCTCCGTAGTGGCTTTAAGGGCGCTTGCATAATTGCCCGCTGCTTTTGCAAAACCAATTCCCCCTTTCACAGCACGCACGTATTTTTCTTCAACATAAATGCGCATGGGAGCACTGTAGTAAGGCCCAGAGGGACTAAGCAGAATCAAAAATTTGTAAGTGTCAGAAGGCTTAACGCCCAGCATTTCGTCGGTGGCAAACATAAAGGGCCGGATGTACAAAGAATGATCTGGTTTAGCTGGTATCCAGCTCTTATCAAGATCAATCAATTGCTTCATGCCATCGATAAAGATATGCTCCGGAACAGGTGGCATTTCCATCCTGTCAGCAGAGACGTTAAAACGTTCGAAGTTGTCCTGAGGCCTGAAGATGAATGCATTTCCCTCGTCATCCTTGTAGGCTTTGATTCCTTCAAAAATGGCCTGCCCATAGTGAAGCACTGCAGATGATGGATCAAGCACGAGAGGTTGGTATGGCTTTATTTCAACATTCCTCCACTCTCCATTTTCATACTCTGCCTCCAGCATGTGGTCGGTAAAATATTTCCCGAAGGGTAAGTTTTCAAGGTTAAGATCCTGCAGCTTACTCCTCTCCACCTTTGTTATTCTTAAATCCATTGTAGCCAGCATAATAGTTATTTTAGCAAAACAAAGAAACGAAAAAGCTAAGACATAGCATCCCTCAACACGCACCATGAGCTTAAACAACATTCAATTACATCCGCAATTATTGGTGGACTTGTTCGGTAATGTGCTTGTTGACTTAGGGTCTTCGCCACCTCGAGGTGTTGTTTATAAGTGTCTTGGTAGCAACAAAAAGAACATTCTGATACTTGTATCAAAAGAAAACCTGGCGTTTCTTGAAGATGAAGAACTTCGCTTTCTTACAAACATACTTGCTGCCTGTAATCTCACAATAGCAGATGTGGCTTTGATCAACGACAAGAACTTACCAGATCCCAGCACTAACTATTCGCCACTGGTAACATTTTTTTCCAGCAAGGTTATTCTCTTGTTTGATGTAGCACCAGAGAGTATTGGCCTCCCTTTCCACTTTCCCGATTTCCAGATACAGCAGTTCGATGGAAGAACGTACATGTCTGCGCCTTCACTCACCCAAATAAAAGAAAATAAGGCGCTGAAAACGTCACTTTGGAATGCACTTAAAAACATGTTCGGATTATAACTATTCATGAAAATTGTTTTTGCTACTAATAACGAACATAAGATTGCCGAGGTGAAGGCGGCTTTACCGCAGCAGTTGTCGATAATAACATTAAAAGAAGCCGGAATCAATATAGACATACCCGAGCCACATGCAACGCTGGAAGAAAATGCAGCTGAAAAGGCGAGAACTATTTTCTCCCTTACGCAGCTAAATTGTTTCAGTGAAGACACCGGGCTCGAAGTAGCGGCGCTGAACGGTGAACCTGGCGTGCACAGTGCACGGTATGCAGGAGAGGCAAGTTCTTCTCAACAAAACATAGCAAAACTACTCGGCAACATGCGATCAATGGAAGATCGGGAGGCGCAATTCCGAACTGTTATATTCCTAATCTTTGGCGGAAAAGAATACCATTTCCAAGGCGTTTGTCGTGGTGCTATATCGAAGTACCCAATGGGCACAGAAGGCTTTGGATACGATGCAGTCTTCATTCCCGAAGGTGCGTCAAGAACATTCGGAGAAATGAGCCTGGAAGAGAAGAACAGGTACAGTCATCGTAGAAAGGCAGTAGATAAGCTGGTAGCATTTTTGAATCAATCACAGGTAAAACTCGGAATTTGAACGGTTTAAGCAACCAATTGCCAAGTGAATCCGACTTAATTGCAGGATGTTTAGGAGGTGACAGAAAAATGCAACATGAGTTGTATCAACGTTATGCGCCTAAGATGTTTGGGGTTTGCCTTAGATATGCAGGGAATACGGAAGAAGCAGAAGACATTTTGCAGGAAGGGTTCATCAAGGTTTTCAACAAGATGAGCAGCTACCGCGGAGAGGGTTCTTTCGAAGGATGGATCAGGCGGATCTTCGTGAACACGGCTATAGAACACTTTAGAAAGAAAACTTACCTGCAGCCGATCACAGAACAGGAAGAAACTTCAATAGAAGGTAAATACCTTTCCGTTTTAGATGACCTCGCGGAAAAAGATATAGTTAGTTTAGTGCAGCAATTATCGCCTGGTTACAGAACGGTGTTCAATATGTACGTTGTTGAAGGCTACACGCACAAACAAATTGCTGATATATTAGGCATTAGCGAAGGCACTAGTAAGTCTCAGTTGTCACGTGCAAAATTGATTTTACAGGATCTGGTGAAGAAGCATATTGATAGAGAAAACAGGTATCAAAATCATGATTAAAGTACAACAAAAGCTGAAAGATTTTGAGGTGGAGCCACCGGAACTGCTTTGGGGCAAGATCAGCACCGCCTTAGATGCTGGCCAAACCTTACCCCACGAGAAAAGGTTGTATCAATTAGAAGTGTCTCCACCTGCTGTAAACTGGGATCGCATTTCCCAGGCACTTGATCGGCAGAAGATTGCCGTTACTCCCTCTATAAAAGGCCGCAGGTATTTATATCGTTACCTGTCTGCGGCTGCAGTATTGATAATTATTATTGTCTCTGCTTCAAAATATCTTAACAGAGCCACACCTGCAGTTGAAATTGCATCTCCGCTAGAAATTCCTGCTCAGAAGAACGAAATTTTCGTTCCCGCTATTAAACTTCCGCAAGAAAAGCAAACAACAGAATACGAATCACCAACAGTGGCAATGAAAGCTGCATCTGCCTCAGAAACCAATAAGAGACGCGTTGCGAGTAAAATGCCGTTGTTGAAAATTGAGCGGTCAAGTTCTTTTGCTGGAAATTTGCTTAATCAAAAACATTCGGCAACTTTCAAATCTGATCTGCTGGAGCGCTACATTGTTTTTTCGAAACAGAGCGGTGAAACAGTACGTCTTCCAAGAAAATGGTTTAGCTTCTTCAATTGTGCTGATTACGCAGAAGACTGCAAGCAAAAGATCAAGACGGCACAGCAACAGATTGCAGCTCCTGACCTGATGGCTGCGACAGATTTTACGGGGGTGTTAGATTTGCTTCAAACAATGAAGGCACAGTAAAGTATGTCACGTGTAAAAATTGAACTACCGGAGCAATTTTCATTTTCCACTGTTATTCCTGTCCGGATCACAGACTTAAACTATGGAGGCCATCTAGGGAATGACAAAGTGCTTACCTTTTTGCACGAAGCCAGAATACAATTCCTACATCATCACGGCCTTTCGGAACTCGATTTTGCTGGCACTGGTCTTATCATGACAGATGCTGCTATTGAATTTAAGAACGAAGTCTTCTATGGAGACGAAATCAAAGCATTCGTAGCCGTTGACAACATCAGCAGAGTTGGTTTTGATATCCTTTACAAACTTGTAAACACTAACGGAGAACTGAATGTAGCTTTTGGTAAAACAGGCATGGTGTGCTATGACTATTCTAAAAAGAAAATCGCACCGTTGCCGCAGGAAGCCAGAGGAAAGTTCGGTGCTGTTTAGCTATTCCAGATGCGCCAGCTTTCTTCTGCCTGCAGCAAAAGCATTTCAGCTCCGTTGATAATGGTTGCGCCTTTTTCCTCACCCTTTTTCAGGAACAGCGTCTTTTCAGGATTATAGATTAAATCGAAAAGCAGGTGCCTAGACGTAACAAAATCATAAGGCACAGATGGCGCATCGTTGGTGTTGGGGTACATGCCCGCGGGAGTGGTATTTATGATCATAGTATGCTGTTGCAGGTGTTCTTTTTTTAGCTGGTCGTAGGTCAGAGTATTAGGCTTCTGCGAACGTGATACTTCAGTGTAATTAATCCGAAGTCGTTGAAGAGCACAGAGCACCGCTTTCGCTGCGCCCCCCGTTCCTAAAACCAGTGCTTTGTTGTGGTGCGGTTGCAGATGCTTTTCCAATGACTGCTGAAATCCTATAACATCAGTATTAAATCCCCTTAATTCGCCATCCACGATCTTTATGCAATTACACGCCTTGATTTCTCCAACTATCTCATCGTAGCTATGTAGAAATGGAATAACTTCTTCTTTGTAAGGGATGGTCACGTTCAATCCGGCAAGAAAAGGATTGTTGCGAAGTAGGTGCGGAAGTTCATTTATACTTTCCAGCTCAAAGTTTTCATAGCTGCAGTTGCTGATATTTTGCTTTTCAAATTTGGTAGTAAAATATGCTTTCGAAAACGAATGCTTCAGAGTTTTGCCTAATAACCCGAACACTCTCATTTAGCAACTTCTTTATCGAGGAAAAGGTGGAAAGTATCCCCACGCAAACCAATCCGCATTGCCTCGAGGGGAAGCACTTCAGTTGGCGCGATGTTGCCTAAGTTTACATTACATCCCAATAGTTCTATGAAGTATAGCTGCTGCTCTTTTTGTGGCGCTTCCCAGATGACTTTTTCAGCAGGAATTTGCGTGAGAATTTCCTGAACCAAGCCTTCTCTCACTTCTCCAGAACCGCGGTAAATGCCCACATTACCTCCCTCTCTTGCCTCAGCAATTACGTAGGTGGCTCCTGCACTGAGCTCTGCCCGCATCAGCTCAATCCATTTGTATGGCGGAATAATATGGGCCGCGTCTTTGCTGCCCACTTCGCTAAGTACTATCGCATGTTCAGTGAGCTTTTCTATGTAGTCACATTTTTCTTTGTGTGGAATATTTACGGAGCCGTCACTTACCTCTATATACTGTACGCCGAACTTTTTGCAAACAGTTACATAATCATCAAACTGATCCCGAACCAAAAAAGCTTCAAACAGAGTGCCGCCAAAATAAACCGGCACGTCATACGACCGGTATACTTCCAGCTTCTCTTCCAGGTTTGGGGTTACGAAGGAAGTACCAAAACCGAGCTTTACAATATCAATATGTGGGTGAGCTACACTTAAAAAGTTCCTGGCTTCGTTGATACTTAAGCCCTTGTCCATAACCATAGTGATACCGGCAGCTCTAGGCTTAGGATTACGATGTGGAATCTGCTTCAGGTTGAAGTTCATTAAAGAGCAGTTTGGTATAATGCCGGCAAAATTAGGGGTACTGGCTCAACAAATAAAAGGTTAGCTGCGTTTGCTCTTTTTATACCGTGCAATCAGGTCTACAACCTGTTGGTTTTGCAGAAGTGAGGGATTGAGCTCTATGAACTTTTTGACTCCTCGAGGAGAAATTTGAATTGCTTTTTCCAAATAGATGAGGGCTTCTTTTGACTTCCCTAATGCTAATAGAACAGCACTCATATAGTAGAAAAACAATGGCTTGCCGTTCGTTACTTCTATAGCAATTGTTGCTTGCTGCCGTGCCTCAGCGTAATATTCAGCCTGGTACAAACACCTGATCAGTGCTTCCCAACCTGCCATATTCTTTGGCTTAACACGCACGCTGGCTGAAAAGTATTGAATGGCTTCTTTCAACAGGTTCATTTGAAGCTTACATTCACCCATCAGCAGGTTAAACTCATATTGATGGCGGTGGAGCTTCAATGCAGTTTCCAGCTGTTTAGCCGCACTGGCCCACTGGCCTTCATTGAAGTAGGTGCAGGCTATTTTGTAGAAAAGTTTACTGTCTTCTGCGTTCAGGTGCGATGCCTTGCGGTAGTGAAACCGTGCTTGTGCATAATTGCGTAGCCTGTCGTAGCAGTGTCCAATAGCTTCGTAAATAACTTCTTCAGGTTTTGATAATTCAAGCACCTTCTCCAGCGCTTCAATCGCTTCCTTGTATTTCTTCAAACGTATATAGGCGTCGCCAATGTTGCGATAGGCATAATCAAACTTCTCATCAATAGCAAGCGAGTACTGATAGGCGTCAATAGCTTTTTCAAACAGCTTCAGCCCCTGGTAGGCTGCTCCAAGATTAAACCACGCCAGTTCGTTATAGGGATGCTGGTCAATTATCCTGGTGTGCAATCGAATACTTTCTTCGTTGCGGCCCGTAAAATCTGTCCAAAAGCAGATTTTATACAATGCCTCTTCATTTGTCGGATCTTCGGTGAGAATTACATGAAGGCAATCGAAAACTTTGTCAAACTCTTCATAATCGTCATACACATCGGCAAGTTCAAACAGCAGTTCAATCTTCTCTTCGCCCTCGAAGCTGGCGATTGCCTCCTCCAGCAGTGCCACTGCCAGTTCCTGCTTGTCAAGCGCCAGGTAAGCATCTGTTTTCAATATGTAAAGATCAATGTTGTTGGAGTCGAATAATTCTGCTTTTTCAAGAATTGCCAGTGCCTCGTTATAGCGCCGGGTGGCCAAAAGAAGATCCGCCTTTTTAAAAAGAAGCGAAGCACAATAGGGATAATATTCAATGGCCATCTCTGCCGCTTCCATTGCTTTGACTAACTCCTCCTGGTCATCGTAGAAATCTATTATCTTTTCGAATGCATCCTCGTCCAGGAAGGCAGTGCTTTTACCTGTACGTATGTTCTCATAAAGATTAACGAGCTCCGAAATGCTTTCCTTATCATAAAACGGGTCTGTAGTCATCTATTTATCTTCTGTAACAATTTACTATTTAAAACCAAAAAAGGACCAAGTTTTTGGCACGTAGAGAATTTTATAGTTGAATCCCAAGCTTCAAAAAGCAGCACAAGAATTCGGAAATGTTAATATTTTTTAGTAGATTTGCCACAGCAAATGAAACTTACCACCTCTATAAGCCGTCATCTGAAAATGAAGATAGTGACTGCTGTTTTAATAACAGCGTCAGTGGCTTCGTTTGCTACATTAGGAGAAGGTGGTAAAAAGAGCACGAGGAGCACGGAAAGAAGCCTGCTTTCCAATAAATCTTACACCTATTCCTCAAGAGGTTTTTCATTGCGATCCGGGTACAACTATCGCGGAAGCAATATTCTAATCAACCCTTCAGCGGGCAAGTATTTTACCCTGAATACCACCGTTGTTACTTATCAAAAAGGCAACACTACCTACATTTTGCCCCTTAAGAGAAAGATAATACTGGATAAGATAAAGTTCAATCCAGCCCAATAATTATTTACCTCCCCTGCTTTCTGCATAACTCATAACTCTATAGCCCGATTTTGGAAGGTCAAACTTTGCTGCCGTTACAGGTCCGAAAGAGATTTTTGATACAGTATATGTGACGTTGAGGTTTCCCATAGATGCTTCGTACTCCATCGCGAGGCCGGGCAGCCCTTTATTGGCGGTTTGAAAATCGTTGTTTTCAGGCACTAGATCTGTTGTGTACCAAACAGTAAAAGTGGTGCCATCTGTCAGTTTTCCGATTGCTTTTTTGCACGTATAGCCAATGATTTTTTTAGTATCGTTGGTAAAAGTAAATGTCACACCCTCATACCTTTTGTTTGCATCTTTCCAGTCTGCAGGCTTTAGCTCAATGAGGTAGCGCTGGTCTCCATATTCTTTCAACACGAAAATGTTTCCCTTTGATTCGTCGATGATGGTAGACTGGGTGCCCAGGGAGCTTACCATCTCAGTCCTGCTCTTGCTACCCTTAAGGAAAACAGTGCTGGTAGCACCATCTAAAAAGTCTGCTGCGTGAGGCTTATCAGATCCGGTATTTATGACGATATCATAATTGATTACCCCTTCAGAAAACTTCTTTTGTGCATTTACTACATTGCCGATGAACAGGAACACAGCAAATAATATAATCGATAGCTTTTTCATAATAGTTTAAGAGTAGTACTTAGACGAGGCATCTCGCCCCATGCGTTGCTTTAAGATAGCCAAAGTAATTTGACACGCCACGTATGTTAAAGTTTAACTCAGCGCTTGTTGCGGTTTTGTGGGTCTTGCATCTTCTTTTGTTGCTCCTGCATTTGCTCAATGCGCTCCTGCCATTTTGATTTGGCCTTTGGCTTTTTTCTATTTTGCTCAATTTTCGCAAGGATCTTATCATGATTGATGATGTAGTTCTGAATAATAAACTGCAGAACCAGTGTGATGATGTTGGACACCGTATAGTACCATGTTAAACCAGAAGGAAGACTATTGAAGACGAAAAACAGGATAATGGGAAAGAAGTAGGGCATATACTTTAGTACAGGATTGTTCTGATCAGGAGTCATACTCATGCTGTACAACGAAATGAGGAAGCTGGTAATCACCGCTGTGATGGTAAATAAGCTTACGTGATCGCCATAAAAAGGTATGTTAAAGGGCAAATCGAGTATTGAATCATACTGCGACAAGTCATCTGCCCAGAGAAAGTTTTGTCCTCTTAAGGCCACATTTGAGTTGAAGAAACTATAGAGAGCAAAGAAGATCGGGATCTGCAGCAAACCGGGTATGCAACCCCCCAGCGGGTTTACTCCTGCCTCCCGAAACAGCTTCATCTGTTCCATGCTAATCTGCTGCTGATCGTTCCCGTATTTTGCCCGAAGCTTATCGATTTCAGGCCTGAGCACCTTCATCTTGGCTCCACTCAAATAGCTAGTGTAGGTTAGCGGTGATATCAGCAGGCGAATAAAGAGCGTGAGCAACAGGATAACAATTCCATAGTTATTGGTGAACTTTCTAAAGAGGTCAAAAACGGGAATAACTATCCACCGGTTCAGGTATTTTACAAAAGCAAACATGCCACTTCCCAGGTTTACCATGTCCTCCATGTCGTTGCCATAGCGCTTCAATATCTTGTAATCATTCGGTCCATAATATAAAGCCAATGGAATCGTTGCCTTCGAGGCTACCGGAAGTTGCACCTGCAAGCTAGCAGTTGCCTGAACTATTGTATTACCTGCAGCCGGCGTTGACCATTCAATTTTCCCGCTGGTGAAATTGTTTTTTGCAATTATGGTGCTGTTAAAAAACTGCTGCTTTACCCCTACCCAATTTACATTCTTGTCCAATTCTTCACTTCCGCTACCTGTAGCATTTTCATAATCATAATCTTCAGCAGCCCTATAGCTTATCTGTGATTGCTGCTTTTCATAAGACAGGTCTTTTTGAAGTTGAACAGCTTTGTTTTGCCAGTTTAGATTTAAGGTATTACTGGACACCAATTGATCGGGATTCTCCAGTACAATTGAAAAATCTATCAGGTAATCGTTAGGTCTTAGTACATATTGATGCAGAATGCCCTTGCCGTTTGTGGAGCGCAATTGGTAGGTAACGACCTGCGAGCCTGCAGCATCTTTTCTTACTTCGGCGCCACTGAAGTAGAAATTAGCGATATCTCCTGTTTGATTGTTTGCTGTTTTAATCAGATAGTTGATCCTGTCAAACTCAGTTGAGGCAAGTTTCACATTCTCTCCTTGTGGGCCTTTGAAATTTTTCAGTTCAACGGCCTTGGGTTGTCCCCCCTTATTAGTAAATAAGATGCGAACTACTTCATTTTCCACAGGTGTAACCTGTTCTGCGCCATTTAGAGCATTCATGAACTCACCAGCTGCCATTTGCTTGTTCTGAGAGTCGAGCCTCAGAGAGTCATTTCGCAAAGCCATTGTATCCACAACAGGTCTGTTTGCCTTTGCTATTGAATCTTGCCTGGAACGTTCCCGAAGCATTCGCTGCTGGTCCTGGCTATTGTAGAAGAAATATGCAACAAAAAGAATAGCAAGAGCAATGAAACCGATAACTGTATTACGGTCGAAGTTCATTTGAAGAGAATTTATTAGCCGGAGGCAACTTCTTAGCTACCTTTTTTTGTGAAATGTGCGCAAAGATAGTCAGGAGTTTTATAGTTGTGTCTTGAAAGTTTGTCTCCCTTGCGTCTCAACAAAATCCCTTAATCAGGCTACTTCAGTATGTAAAATGCTCTTGATTCCGAACCGTTGTTCATGAAACTCTTTGGCTGCGGCCACAAAGTGAACAAAAAGGGGATGCGGGTTTTCTACAGTACTTTTCAATTCAGGGTGATATTGAGAACCGATAAAGAATGGATGATTTGGTAGCTCTACGATCTCCACCAGGCCGGTTTCAGGGTTACGGCCACTCGCCACCATCCCGCTTGTTTCGTAAGTTTCGAGAAACTTGTTATTGAACTCGTACCGGTGCCGATGTCTTTCACTAATTGTTGTCTTTCCATAAATCTTGTGCGCCAATGTACCCTCCTTCACCTCGCAGGTAAATGAACCCAGGCGCATGGTACCGCCCTTAGTGGTAATTGCTTTTTGTTCTTCCATCATGTCGATAACAGCTCCTTCAGTATCCGGGGCCATTTCCGATGAATGTGCATCGTGTATTCCAAGAACGTTCCTTCCAAATTCGATTACTGCCATTTGCATCCCCAGGCAGATCCCGAAAAACGGCAGCCCTGCTTCTCTTGCGTGACGTACTGCAGTAATTTTTCCTTCTATGCCCCTGTGGCCGAAGCCGGGAGCGACGAGTAAACCATCCAGGTTCTCCAGCTGCTCCATCACGTTCTCGGTTGTTAACGATTCGGAATGGATAGGCACCACTTGAACCTTGCACTCGTTTACAGCGCCAGCATGAATAAAGGCTTCCAGAATAGATTTGTATGCATCCTGCAACTCCACGTACTTACCGATTAATCCAATGGTGAGTTTTGCTTTGGGGTATTTCAGCTTGTCTAAAAACTCCTTCCAGCGAGAAAGCTCTGGCTCATGAAAATGCGTAATATTTAATTTCTGTAGCACAATCAAATCGAGTTGCTCGTTCATCATTAATAAAGGCACCTCATAGATGGTGTTTGCATCAGGCGCCTCAATTACACCTTCCTGCTTTACATTGCAGAACAACGCTATTTTCCTTTTTAGTTCTGTGGTAAGCGGCTCTTCGGTGCGACATACAATTACGTCGGGAAACACACCACTTTCGCTCAGCATTCTTACGGAGTGCTGCGTGGGCTTTGTCTTCAATTCTTTTGCGGCTTTCAGGTATGGTATGAGCGTAAGATGAACCACTAGCAGGTCTTCGTCAGGAAGCTGCCACTGCAGTTGCCTCACAGCCTCTATGTAGGGCAACGACTCTATGTCGCCTACAGTACCACCAATTTCCGTGATTACTATGTCAAACTCATTGGTTTGTCCTAAGAGCAGCATTCTTCTTTTTATCTCGTCGGTAATATGCGGCACCACCTGCACTGTTTTCCCTAGATAGGCGCCCTCCCGCTCTTTATTAATTACATGTTGGTATATACGACCCGTAGTTACATTATTTGCCTGCGAAGTAAAGATGTTGAGGAAACGCTCGTAGTGCCCAAGGTCAAGGTCTGTTTCAGCACCGTCTTCTGTCACAAAGCACTCACCGTGCTCATAGGGGTTTAGAGTGCCAGGATCAACATTGATGTATGGATCGAACTTTTGAATCGTTACACGCAGGCCTCGGGCTTGTAACAGCTTTGCAAGCGAAGCTGCAATAATTCCTTTTCCGAGAGATGATGTCACGCCGCCAGTAACAAAAATATATTTAGCCATTACAAATGGTTATTGATGTACCTGTAGAAAACGATTAATTGGAACGAGCAGCAATAATCCCCGGCAATGACGTTGACGCCTGTGGCGACTCTTACAACACTACACCTAAACGCCTGAATATCTGATCGGCAACAGCTTGTTCCTGACCAGCGAAACTGTTTTTGAAAATTCCGGGAGGTCAGGCAAAACTAACGATAGTTTATGCCAGAGAAAAAATAAAATTGCTCACATGAAAGGGTCGATTTATTAACGTATTCTTATCATCAGGATAATACAATTCCAATCAATTTACGAACGCAATTTTGTCCGACTACTTATAAGATAACGTTATTTGAAAACAATGTATTTTGTTTCTGCTTCTACTATAGCCGTGAAGAATTTTCGCAAACCATCATAATCATCTGGTTTGATATCGCTTCTCTCCAATTTAGCATACCGGTGAATCTTTAACTGCTCACCAATTCTTGTATACTTTACTTTGTAGCTACTTTTGTTAAAGCTAAGGGATATGTCTTTTGGTACTTCAATAAGTTTTTAATTAGGCGCGAGCTTAACTGTCACAATATTTTCGTACACGTCCGTATTTTCATATCTCCAATATTCAATCGGAAACGTCCTTTCATCAGCAGAAAAATTATCCACCGATGCAATAATGTCCAAGAAGGGCACACGGATCATCTTCATACTGCCTGCATCAATTACCTCGTTCTTAGCCGTGTAGTGATATTTCAGCAAAACTGAATCGTCAAGTGTATTTAAACCTGAAAACTTTATGTCTAAAAGCTTTACTGCATTCTTGTAAGATCCACTTATGCTTTTTTCCAGCTTCTTTCGCATGTCGTCGTTCGACATGTTGGCGTACTCAGACCTCCATTCGGAAGTGATTCCACCTAACCTTTTTGCATCCACAGAAAATTTCAAGTCGTTGTTTTCTACCTGAACCTCGATTCTTTTTATGGACGCATCAGGAATTCGGGTTGCAGAAGATAATGGTGTAAGCTCGACTTGCTCATTGCTTGTTTGTCGGGGAACAACCAGAGTTAAGGCACCGATCAAATTATTAGGTAAGGCGCCAAACGGTAAATGATTATCAGTCATTTCCAAATAGCAATCCTTTCCGCCAAGCTTCGCCAGAACAATACAATGGTTGAATTCCATAGCCGGCAGCACCATTGACTTGATACCATTATCCCTCGTGCTCACCAGAACAAGTTTCG
>DASQNW010000146.1:0-2810 GCA_035644775.1 Chitinophagaceae bacterium
GTACCTGTCTTTGGTGATTTTATTGTATGCTACCACGTATTTTCCGTGTGGTTTGGCAGTGGGTCCGCCGGGCACAGATAAGTGGCCGATCGAATAATATGTGGGCACACGATCCAGCACTTTCAAATCACTGATTCTCCATTTCACAATTTCTGAAGACACAAACATCGAAGTGTAGGCATTGCCATTACCGTCAAACTCGGTGTGCAAGGGTCCGAGGCCTGGTTTCTGCACTTCTCCGTGCAGGGCTGCCTCGTATTTGATTACGGGAATGCCATCGTAATCACCATCAAAGCTTTTGTTGGCAATGGCCTGTTGCAGCTTGGTGAATGAAAACACCGGTATGGTTGCCGCCAGTTTACCCGAGGCTACTATATACTCGCCTGTAGGATCGGTGTCGGCACCGTGTGGTGATTTGGGGGCTGGAATCATATACAGCATATCAGGACAATCTTTTGGATCTAACACGAGGACCTGGTTTTTCAATGTTGATGTTGCAGTGTGAGAATGTTCGTCGTAAACATTGTGCACATATTTTACGGACTGCATTTTTCCTTTTCCGGCACGGGCATACTCTTCCGCTTTCTTCCAGTTTACTGCCATGATAAAGTCTTTATCGCGGGCAGAAGCGTTTACTTCTAACAAGGTGTTTGCTTGCTCAGCATTGTAACAGCTGAAGAAAAACCAACCGTGCGATTTGCCTTTACCGGCACGCGATAAATCGAAGTTTACTCCTGGTGTTCTTATCTGGAAGGCAATATTCATTCTGCCGGAATTTTTATCTACTGAGAGAAAAGACACTGACCCTTTGAAGTTTTGCTTGTACGTGTTGATAGGCACGTCCTGGTTCTGGTCTGCAAGCGGCACACTAAATCGCGTGGCTGCCACTACATACTCGGAGTTCTGAGTTATAAAAGGCGAAGCGTGATTGCCTGCACTATTTGGTATTTCAATGATTTCTGATGTTCTAAACGTGGTGAGATCCACCCTGGCAATGCGGGGTGTATTATTTCCGTTTGCGAATGCCCACCTGCCATCGTGCTCACCATTGGTTTGAGAAAGAGCAATGTGGTGTAGATCGTCCCAGGGAACAAATCCATGAGAGGTATTCAACATGGGCTTTGTTTCTTCACTATAACCATATCCACTTTCGGGGCTTACAGAGAATACCGGCACAATTCTGAACAAGCGGCCGCTGGGGATGCCGTAAACTCCAATCTGGCCGTTGAAACCTCCGGATACGATGTTGTAAAATTCATCGTGCTTTCCGGGTGCTACGTAAGCCTTGGTTGCATCGCCCGAGGCTGCAGCTTGTGCAGTTTTGGGTTTACAGCTTTGTATGTTTGCTATAGCCATCGCTAATAGCAATGCGAGAAAAATTGACGTGGTGAAAGAGCGTGACATATACTGTTGTTTGATAGTTATTAAAATCTGAGGGAGCCGGTTCGTTATTGTACTCCATCATTTTGTCTCATGAATTCTAAAATCTGCCTTGCCTCATCCTT
Organism: Chitinophagaceae bacterium; assembly: GCA_035644775.1. Taxonomy (GTDB): domain Bacteria; phylum Bacteroidota; class Bacteroidia; order Chitinophagales; family Chitinophagaceae; genus Flavisolibacter. The sequence goes on from DASQNW010000146.1 coordinate 1,506, forward strand.
GCTGATGTTCTGGTTTGGCATTCTTACCAGGCACTGCTCCAAAAGTTTCTGCGCTTCCGCATCTTTTTCAAGCATCACATCTACATTGGTGATCATGTTCATTATCCAATGCGGTTCGCGCTTCTGAGTAATGCCCGCCCAGCCCGGACCCACCACACGATCACCAGTGAGTTTGTGGCAACTCTGGCACTTCACATCATAAATGCCCTTGCCTGCTGCTACCCACTCTGCATTCAGTGGTGTTGATAATTGCACATCACCCGGCTTTATTAAATCTCCATGTGTTTCCTCTTGCCCTGAAGCGGATGCGGCATCGCTGGTCGTCGCTTCGCTGTTACCTCCATCGGAGCATGAGCTAAAAAAGATTCCTGTAATAAGGACAGCTAGTGCTAAATTTTTCATTTGGTGTTGCTTTGTTGAATGATTAGTCGTTGAAAAGACCGGAGCAAATGTAGATTGGCAAGAGTGGGGGCCTTCTGAGAGCCATCAGCTCAAAACATGAGCTTTATCACAAAAACACAACGTTTGCGACACAATAAGGCTAAAAACTATTACCTGAAATAAGATGGGAAGTATTGTGAGGAAACACAGAGAAGGATGTTCATCTGCAAATAACAGCAGATTGAAACGGCGCAATACTACTTCGTCAAAGCCAATCAGCCATGTTTAAGATGTGAATGCGAACCCACTCATTAAGAAGCGGTTCATGGTGCTATTGGATGCAGCAAGCACACGACGTGTAGTTATTGCACCATCATGTGCATGCTAGCGGCAGTATATAAAAGGAGAGAGGAGCACCCTCATTATTTATTCAGTGCGCAAGTTCTTGACAGGACTCATCGTTGCTGCCTTCAAGGTGTTAATGCTTACTACCGCAAGTGTCAACAGAAGAATCACAAATCCTACCACAACAAAAAGCCAGGCACCAATGTCCACACGATATGGATACCTCTGCAGCCAGTTGTACATCAACCACCAGGTAAGCGGAACAGCTACCAAAAACGCAATGAATACGAGGCGTAAAAACTCTTTTGAGATCAGCATGAGCAGTTGCTGCACGGTAGCACCCAGCACTTTGCGGATCCCTATTTCACGAATACGTTTCTGAATGGTGAAAGAGGCGAGCCCCGCCAGCCCTACACAGCAAATAAAGATTGCCAGCACGGCGAAAATGTTTGTGATCTTGCTGATCAGCACTTCTGTTAAAAACTTCTCGTTGAACGAATCATCCACGAATTCGTATTCGAAGGGATATGCAGGATTGTATTGCTTGAAGATCGGCTCCATTTGTGCAATGGCTTGCTG
>DASQNW010000147.1:0-10236 GCA_035644775.1 Chitinophagaceae bacterium
TCAGTGGCAGCTACTACATTGTACTTCTTGTTAAGCAATTTCTTTGTTTGGCAGGGCGGTGGCGGCCTCGGACGGCCACACACGCTTGCAGGATTAGTGATGTGTTATGCAGATGCTCTTCCGTTTTATAGAACAGCTCTCGTGCACACCACATTCTTTTCTTTTCTCTTGTTTGGATGTTATTTCATGATTCAGCGTTTTTACCTGCAGCCCAGGCAAATAGCCTGACGCTTAATCAAAAAGTGAGTCTTCCCGGATCTTGCTCATATCCCTCGTCAATAAGAAGGTTGCTGTCATCCGCTGCATCGGTGGCTAATTGATCGCAGCGGTTGTTATATTGATTATCGGCATGTCCTTTTACCCAAATAAACTTTATAGTGTGCTGTTGATAAAGATGATAAAAGCGCACCCAAAGATCCTTGTTCTTTTTGCCACCTGAAAAATTCGTGGCTATCCATTTCTTTAGCCAACCTTCGTTCAAAGCTTTAACTATGTACTGACTGTCAGAATAAATCGTGATTGATAGGCCATTTTTCTTAAGCGCTTCCAGGCCGGCTATCACTGCCATCAGCTCCATCCTGTTATTGGTAGTTTTGCGATAACCTTGTGAAAGCTCTTTCACATGATTACCACTCATGAGGATCGTGCCATAGCCACCCGGGCCAGGGTTACCTCTTGCTGCTCCGTCTGTGTACATTACTATCTCCTGCGCCATTGAAATATTTTCTACACCTGGAACACGCCGGTTCTAAATGGTGCAACATAAGGATTTTGATTGGCAGCCGCCAAACCTTCAGCAATGACTTTGCGGGTATCAGCGGGGTCTATGATATCATCTACCCACAGGCGGGCTGCAGCATAGTAGGGCGATGTTTGCTTCTCGTATCTTGCCTTTATCTCGTCTAGTAGCCGGGCTTCTTCTTCAGCAGCGATAACAGCCCCTTTTGCCTTCAGCGCTGCCACTTGTATCTGCAATAAAGTTTTGGCTGCCTGTTCACCACCCATTACAGCAATTCGTGCTGTAGGCCACGCATAAATAAACCGGGGGTCGTAGGCTTTTCCGCACATGGCATAATTACCTGCGCCAAAAGAATTTCCAATAATGATGGTAATCTTTGGCACCACGGAATTGGCGACAGCATTCACCAGCTTTGCTCCGTCCTTGATAATGCCTGCATGCTCACTACGGCTACCCACCATGAAGCCCGTGACGTCTTGCAAAAAAATAAGTGGAATCTTTTTTTGATTACAATTCATCACGAAGCGTGAGGCTTTATCAGCACTGTCGTTGTAGATGACCCCGCCCATCTGCATTTCCCCTTTCTTGCTTTTTACAATCTTCCGCTGATTCGCCACGATACCTACTGCCCATCCATCTATCCGGGCATAGCCACAGATGATGCTTTTTCCATAATCTTCTTTATACTGCTCTAATCCTGGTTCGTCAACGATGCATTCGATCACCTGCAACATGTCGTAAGGCTTGGTGCTATCTTCCGGCACTATTGAATAAACTTCCTGTTCTTTTCTCGCTGCTTTCCGCGGCTTCTGCCGATCAAAACCTGCTGAGGCAGGCTTACCAATCTTTTCAACGATTTTCTTTACCTGATCCAGGCATTCCTCTTCCGTGTCAAATTTGTAGTCAGCAATTCCCGAGATCTCGGTGTGTGTTACAGCGCCGCCTAAGGTTTCCGTATCAACATCTTCACCAATAGCGGCTTTCACCAGGTAAGGACCAGCGAGATAAATAGAACCATTTCCCTCCACCATAAGCGTTTCATCACTCATGATGGGCAAATAAGCTCCTCCCGCTACACAAGCGCCCATTACCGCCGCTATCTGCGTAATACCAGCCGCACTCATTCGTGCATTGTTGTAAAACACGCGACCAAAATGTTCCTTATCAGGAAAGATTTCATCCTGCATCGGCAAGTAAACACCGGCACTATCTACCAGGTAAATAATGGGAAGATGGTTTTGAAAGGCTATCTCCTGCATTCGCAGGTTTTTTTTGCCTGTAATGGGAAACCAGGCCCCTGCTTTTACCGTTTGGTCGTTTGCTACAATCACACATTGCTTTCCCGAAATATAACCGATCCCTGCCACAGTGCCTCCTGCAGGACAACCACCATGGTCGTCATAAAGCTCGTGCCCCGCAAAAGCACCAATCTCAATAAATGCCGCATCCTTGTCCAGCAGGTAATCAATTCTTTCCCGTGCAGTGCGTTTGTTCTTTTCCCTTTGTTTCGCAATAGCTTTCGATCCACCACCCTGGTAAATTACTTCAAGTCTTTTCTTCCGCTCCGCTAGCAGTGCTTTCATGCAGAATTGTTTTCGATTAGTAACAAAGATAGATTTTGGATTTGTTGAGAATATTCAAGAGTTCTTAAATGAGTTTAGTACCGGCACTGTCTTAGTTGAATCAGTAATCTGCGGTAGCCTTCATAGCCAGAAGTCCTCACCTTAATCAAAACAGACAAGGGAAATTGATTGCATTCCGGTTAGAAAACTATCATGGGGCAGATCTCGGTAAGCTCTTGCTTGCGTTGACTATCAATAATCTATATCAATGAATTTACTTATTTTGTAAGCCGTTAGTGCCAAATGGATCCCTTAGTAATTGAAGAACAAGATTTGTACATAGTAGCTGTAGGCGCCTCCGCCGGCGGCCTGGAAGCTATCCACGGTTTTTTTGACAACATTCCAGATAGCACCAACCTCGCATTCATAGTCATACAGCACCTTTCTTCTGATCATAAAAGTCTTTTAGTAGAGCTGGTGGCGAAGCATACGCACATGCATGTGCAGGAAGCTAAACACCAATTGCAGATTCAGCCCGGCTGCGTATATGTTATCCCTAACGATAAAGTGTTACGTGTGGCAGAAAGCAGGTTATTGCTTTTAGAAAAAGAGAATGAAAAAGGGCCCAACCTGGCGATAGATACATTCCTTTATTCTTTGGCGGAGGACCAGAATAAAAAAGCTATTGCCGTTATTCTCTCAGGCACCGGTACCGATGGCACGAGAGGCGCAAGTGCAATAAAGGAGTGCGATGGTTTGGTGATTGTGCAAGAGCCTTCCACAGCCAAATTCGACGGAATGCCAAAAAGCGTAATAGCAGCTCAATTGGCTGACTTTATACTTCCGCCAGAAGCGATGGCTGAAGAAATCTACAATTACATAGATGGCAATACCTCGTCTCATACAACCATCGCAAACAAAAAAGAGTCGGAGGTAGTAGGAAGCATTTTAAGTTCGGTACACAAAAACACCAACTACGATTTTCAGCAGTACAAGCCAGCCACAATATACCGGCGCATTTCGCGGCGGATGATGCATACCAGGAAAAATCATTTAAAAGAATATGAACAACTGGTGACGAGTAATGCCGATGAAGCCAAATTACTGGCAAAAGAGTTTTTTATTGGTGTCACTAGTTTCTTCAGAGACAAAGAAGCATTCGACATTTTATACAATGATGTATTTCCTAATCTGGTTGCACAAAAAAATAATGGCGACATCATTAAAATATGGATTACGGCCTGCAGCACAGGCCAGGAGGCGTACTCTATAGCTATCTTGCTGGACAAGTTTTTACTTCAGCAAAACAAATTGCTTGATGTAAAGATCTTTGCTTCAGATATTGACGAATCAGCAATAGAAGCCGCATCCAAAGCAAAGTATTCGTTGGCTGATATCGGTAACGTTGATAATGAGATATTAAGTGCTTACTTCATCAGGCATTCCAATGAATATATTATTCTCCCGCGCATCCGCAAGCAGATTGTGTTTGCAAAGCACAACATCATAAAGGATCCCCCATTTATCAAAAACGACCTTGTTACCTGTAGGAATCTTTTGATTTATTTAAATCCTTCGTTACAACAGACGGTATTATCGATTTTGAATTTCTCGCTCGTTAGAGGTGGCTATCTTTTTCTTGGATCAAGCGAAAACCCTGAGCCGATAAGAAGTGAAATTGAGGAGATAAACAGTAAATGGAAAATCTACAGGAAGCATGGGTCCAGCTTCGCGTTTAACAGGAATACCTCACCCTCTAAGCCACTTGGGGATAATGGTTCGTCACGGCTAAATGTATCTCAGGCAAAAGTGAACACCGCGTCTCAGCTAAGAGAGGATTTTCGTCGGGCCCTTGCCGAAGATCTTGGGTTTGCTGCAGTTTACATTAACGACAACTACGAGATAAAGGAGGTTGTGGGAGACTTCAGGCGTTACCTTTCGCTCCCGGACACCATTCTCACGCTTAATATTTTAAAGATGGTGCCGGCTGAACTGTCTGGCATGTTGAGCACTGCCTTCCGCAAAGTGCTAAAGGAAAATAAAAGAACCTCTATTAAGAACGTACGGGTCACCATAGATAACCAGCAGCGGCTGTTTAATATTCTCATCAGGCCACCACAGGATACTACTGCACAGCACTACATCATGATAGTTTTTGGTGAGGTGTTGGATTCGGTGCGATCACAGGTAACCGCAGACGAGTTCGAGTTAGTACATCAGAATGGATATATACAGGAGTTGGAAGAAGAGCTAAAAGAAACGAGAGCGAACCTGCAAATGGCTATCGAAGGGCTGGAAACAACGAATGAAGAACTGCAGTCGAGCAATGAAGAGCTGCAATCGGCCAACGAAGAACTGCAAAGCTCAAACGAGGAGCTGCAGTCTCTGAATGAAGAACTACACACTTTGAATACAGAACACCAGATGCGCATCAAAGAACTGGTGGAGCTGAATGATGACCTGAATAATTACTTCCGCAGCACAGAGATAGGACAAATATTCGTCGATTCAGACATGCGTATCCGCAAGTTTAATACTGCTGCGGTGCAGATGGTGAATATTATAGAAACTGATATAGGGCGGCCGATTGCCAACATTTCTACCAACATCAGGTTTACAGATTTTGTGGCAGACATAATGAAAGCGATGGGGTCCAATATTACTCTCGAAAAAGAAGTGGTGCTGGAAGACAATACTATCTGCCTCATGCGCATCCTGCCCTATATGCGCCAGGACAAAAAAACAGATGGTGTTGTGATTACGTTTATTGACATATCGGTGGTCAAAAATCTCAACAGCATCGTTAAGGGAGTTTTTGATACGAGCATCAGTGGCATACTTGTGTTTGAATCTATCAGGAACCTAAAAAGAGACATCATAGATCTGCAATGCAGGGCAGCAAATAACGCCGCAAGTGCCATATTGAGCATGCCTTCAGATGCCCTGCCCGACCGTATGCTGCGTACCGATTTTAAAGCATTAAATCAGGAAGGCTTTTACAACAAGTGTATTCATGTTATAGAGCGGGGAACAGTGGTAAGCATGGAGCTATCAGTTGAAAATAGCGATGACATCTGCTGGTTCAATGTGGTTGCTAATAAGTTGAACGACGGCATTATTGTTACCCTTACCGATATCACCCACGCAAAAAAAGCAGAAGAAGAAATAAAAAAGAACTACGACGAACTGCTGAAAACAAAGGAGTCACTCAGGCAATTGAATCTTGAACTTGAAGAAAAGATCAAGGAGCGCACCAAGGATCTTTCCTACAGCGAAGAGCGCTTCCGCCTTGTAGCCTCTTCAACAAATGACGCCATCTGGGACTGGAGCTTCGTAGAAAACAGAATCTGGTGGAGCGACAGCTTCTATTCACGTTTTGGGTACAACGCAAACGACACTGCCAGCCAGGCTGCCGCTTTCCGCCTTGATGCAGTTCACCCTTCTGACCGGCAAAGAGTAAAGGACAGCATCTATGCTGTTATAAATAATATAGATAGAAAGGATTGGAATGCCTCATACAGATTCAGAAAAGCCGATGGTTCTTATGCAACTATTCTCGATAGGGGTTCAGTGATTCGGGATGAAGGTGGCACTCCGTATCGCATGCTCGGTGCTATGATGGACATAACAGAGGCAGAAGAATCAGCACTGCTCCTGAAAACCAAGAACGATGAATTAAAAACGCTTATTGAGGAGTTTAAGTTCGTAACGGATTTCATGCCCCAGATGGTGTGGGCTACTCAACCGGATGGCTATCATGATTTCTATAACAAACGGTGGTATGACTATACAGGTCTGGAATTTGAACAAACGAGGGATAAAGGCTGGGCACTTGTTCTGCATCCCGAGGACTATGAGCGTACCTGGAAGTTGTGGGAGAAATCGTTAAAGACCGGCAAGCCTTACGAAGTAGAATACCGTTTGCGGCGCCATGATGGAGAATACAGGTGGTTTCTTGTAAGAGCCTTGCCAATGAGAGGCGTTGATGGCGAGATCATTAAATGGTTCGGAACCTGTACAGATATCAATGATCAGAAGGTTGAAACAGATATTCTGGAGCAAAAAGTACTGGAGCGTACACAGGAGTTAACACGCATCAACCTCGAACTCGAGTCGAGTAATAATGAGCTGATGCAATTTGCTTCTGTCGCATCGCACGATCTGCAGGAGCCCCTCAGAAAGATTCATATCTTCAGCAATATGATCAAAGAGCGGTTCTTCAAAGAAGAAGAAAAAGGAGCTATTGATTACATCAACCGCATCATTAAATCTTCTTCACGTGCTACCCGCCTGATCAATGACTTGCTTAGCTTCTCACGGCTCTCCAGCGAAAGCTTGTTCAAGGAAACAGATTTGAATGAGATCGTTGAGGAAGTGCTGGGTGATCTTGAACTGGCAATTACAGATAAAGCCGCAAACATTGAACTTTCCAGGCTGCCACTGATTGATGCCGTACCGGGGCAAATGCGCCAGATCTTTCAGAACATCATCAGCAATGCATTGAAGTTCAGCAAAGATGGGGTTGCTCCTCGTGTTCAGATATCTTCCACTTTCATTAATGCGCTAAAGCTGGAGGGTGCAAAAGAAACTTCGAATGGTCCATATTGTCGCATCAGTATAAAAGACAACGGAATTGGTTTTGACCCTCAATACGCTGCTAAGGTGTTCACAATATTTCAAAGACTACACCCCCGAGAAAAATATGAAGGTACCGGCATCGGTCTCGCCATTGCCAAAAAAATAATTGAAAAACACAACGGCATTATCGCAGCTAATAGCAAGGATGGTGAAGGGGCCGAATTTATCATGGTGCTTCCAATAAAGCAGGCACCGCAGTTTAACTAGTGCTGCTTATTGTAATACTTCTCCCTTCCCGCCGGCTCCTGTTTGCGTGTAGTAATTACTGATCGTTTCAAAGGATTTTTGTTTTAGAGATTCGATTGTCATACCGTCGGGGGAGATTGGCGGTAGAAAATGCATTTCTACTTTGTGTGGCCAGAAATAAAAACCTTTACTTCTCGGCAGAACCCTATTTGTGTTGAATATAACAGCAGGGATAATAGACTTTCCCGTTTCGATCGCAAGCCGGAATGCGCCATCGTGAAAGCGCTGCAATGGCTCTTTTGTTTTGTTTCTTGTTCCTTCTGGATAGATACACATGTGCAGCCCCATGTCCATGACAGCTTTCATTTTTGAATAACTCAGCTTCCTGCTCTGCTCATTTTTCCGATCTACTAACACACTCCCGGATTTATAGACGGTGCCAAATAACGGTATACGTGCCATCTCTGCTTTGGCAATGGTTTTATTAGGACCAGGTATCCCAGGGCTTGACAACGGAACATCCATGAAAGAATTATGGTTACAAATCACTACGTAGTTCTCCCCTTTCCTAAAGTTCTCATAGCCTTTATAATTTCTCCTCACGCCAATCAACACAAAAAAAACTTTCATCCATATCTGAAATATGCGGTAAATAAGCCGGGTTCTTTTAGGCTCAGGCTGCAATGAAATAAGCCAAACAGGAATTAGTATCACCAGCAATGTGGAGGCAAAAACGAGTAACGCCCAAAAGGCAAGCACACGTGCAATTATATTTTTCATCAGCTTCATGTAAATTATCAAAGTGCCCAATCTATTGGATCAATGCCACTCTTCATCAGGTGATGGTTGGTTTTTGAAAAAGGCTTTGATCCGAAAAATCCATTCTTTGCAGATAAAGGAGAAGGATGCGCAGAGCTTATGATATAATGTTTTTTCTCGCTAATCAGTTTTCGCTTTTCTTGTGCAAACTTCCCCCACAAGATAAAAACGATATTTTCTTTTAAGGCCGAAACCTTTTCTATCACCGTATCTGTAAACTTCTCCCAACCAATTTTAGAATGGCTCATTGGCTCTCCTGCCCTAACAGTTAACGAAGCGTTTAACAGAAGCACACCCTGTTTAGCCCAGTTTTCCAGGAACCCGTGGTATGGAATGGCGGCGCCGGTGTCCTCATGAAGTTCTTTAAAAATGTTGATTAAAGATGGTGGCGGCGCTATGCCTTTCTGTACGGAAAAACTTAGGCCGTGGGCTTGCCGGGCGCCATGATAGGGATCCTGCCCAAGTATTACAACTTTTACTTTGCTAAACGGCGTTGCTTCGAATGCATGAAAAATATTAGCACCTGTTGGATATATTGTTTTCCCTTGCGCTTTTTCCGTTTTCAGATGTTCCGCTATTTGCTTAAAGTAAGGCTTCTTAAATTCATCTTTGAGTACTTCCTTCCATGAACCCTCACTCTTAACATCCATGCCCAGATTTTGGATGAAGTTATGATTTAAACAAAATCTGAAAAATGAGGCAGGTGCATGAGCATTTCCAGGTTTTTTCGTGCGGCTCGTCTGATCCAAACCGTTTATATGAATGCATCACTCCGGCAGAAATGGCTGAAATTCATCAACGTTTACATGGGCACTAATAATCAAATCATCATGCTCAGAAATTAGAGCATGGCCGCTCAAAATATTATTTTTTTGAAGCGTCTTCACATGGGAAAATAAAATCAGAAGGGGTAAATTGCGACGTTCTACTAAAATAGATCTGCCACATGAAAGTTAATGTAAGATGCTTTAGAACAACGTACATCGTCCTGGTAATTGGTCTGATGTGTTGGGCTACCATCACGTGGAGCCAGGAATCAGCAAAGGAAGAGGATTTCTTCAAAATCATGCGTGTGAGTACACCGGAAGGTATCGTTCTCGAAGTAGGCGGACTTGCTGTTTTACCAAACGGCGACCTGGGAATCAGCACCCGGCGCGGTGATATCTTTATTGTAGAAAATCCTACGAGTTCACGTCCTTACTTCAGAAAATTTGCTTCTGGTTTGCACGAGGCACTTGGTCTTGCTTACAAGGACGGCGCTTTGTATTCTGCACAAAGAGGTGAACTGACAAAGTTAATGGACACCAACATGGATGGAAAGGCAGATGTGATAGAAACAGTTTATGCCTGGCCTTTATCCGGCAACTATCATGAGTACAGCTTCGGACCCAAAATAGCTTCAGACGGATCGTTTTTTGTTTCACTAAACCTTGGTTTTTTTGAGGATTGGTGGCACCCTAAAAGCTCAGTTCCCTGGAGAGGCTGGGCACTGCGCATTCAAGAAAATGGAACCATGGAACCTTGGGCTGCAGGTTTACGCTCGCCTTGCGGCCTTAGCATGATAGATGGAGAATTATTCTACACCGACAACCAAGGCGACTGGGTAGGCTCTGGCAGCATTATTCCTTTGAATAAAGGAACGTTTGCAGGACATCCTGCAAGTTTGGTTTGGACAAACCACGTTGCTTCGCCACTGAAAACAACACAACAGCAGATTTTTTCTAAGGTTGATCCACGCCTCGAATATGACAACGAAGGCAAGGCCCTGAAGCCGCAAAATGTAGTCAATGAAAAGTTTTCTACTCATGCTGACATAAAAAAGGTCATCCCAGAATTGCAGCTACCCGCCGTGTGGCTGCCGCACGGTGTTCTTGGCATATCCAACTCTGAAATTGTAAAAATACCTGAAGGTGTCTTTGGTCCTTTTGAAGGCCAGTTGTTGGTAGGCGACCAGGGACAAAGCAACATAAATCGCGTTTACCTCGAAAAGGTAAATGGCGAATACCAGGGTGCGGCATGGATGTTCAGAAGTGGCTTTCAATCAGGTGTGGTGCGCCTTGCCTGGGGCAAAGACGGGTCGTTGTTTGTTGGCGAAACCAACCGTGGATGGGGTTCTGCGGGTGAAGCAAACCAGGGATTGCAACGGCTGGTATGGAACGGCTATACGCCTTTTGAAATGCGAACAGTGAAGGCTATGCCGGATGGATTTGAAATAGAATTTACAAAACCGGTGGAGAAAAAATATGCTGAAGATTTGTCTTCATATGCTGTTGAAAGCTTCACATACAAATA
>DASQNW010000148.1:0-3737 GCA_035644775.1 Chitinophagaceae bacterium
CTATGGTAAGTTGAAATTTTCTGAAAATAGGAGTTTTAATAAATTTCAGACAAAGCAAGCCTTCTATTTTTCGTTAGTACAACCAAAAAAGATCAGTAACAAGCTTCTGAAAAGTTTGAAAGTGTCTGCATCAAATAAACTGGCCACAATTATAGATTTAAGCCTGCGTGACGCTGTTCCGAGGCGTGCTGAAGATATCTTAAACGAACTGATAAATGCATACAACCAAGCTGCAATAACTGATAAAAACACATTAGCCGCTAACACACTGGCATTTGTTGATGATCGCTTAAACGCTGTTACACATGAACTTGATTCAATAGAACGGGCCATTCAAAAATTTAAGAGCGGAAGTGGTGCAATCGACATTAGCACCCAGGGGAAACTTTTTTTGCAGAATGTTAGCGAAAACGATCAGAAACTTAGTGATGTAAACATGAAGATTGCAGTTTTAGATAAAGTAGAAAAGTTCATTGAAACTGGAGATAAAAGCGGTAGCATAATACCTTCTACATTAGGGATAAGTGATCCTGTATTATCGCAGCTGCTTGAAAAGTTATATAATTATGAATTGGAATATGAGAAGCTGAAAAATACCGTTGCTGAAAACAATCCCATACTACTGACTGTGAAAGACCAGATCAAAAAAATTAGACCCAATATTGTACAAAATATACAAAGTCAACGGGCGAGCCTGATGGCTGGGAAAGGCAATTTAAGTTCTACAAATGGTGGTTACAACTCTATGTTACAGGCTATACCAAGAAAAGAACGGGAATTGTTAGAAATCAGTCGTGAACAATCAATAAAGAGCAACATTTATGCCTTTCTACTGCAAAAGCGTGAAGAGAGTGCGATATCAAGTGCTGCAGCAGTGTCTGACGTAAAAGTAATTGATCTAGCACAATCTTCATCAGATCCCGTAAGCCCTAATAAAAAAATAGTTTACCTAATTTCTTTTATTGCTGCTCTTGCCTTTGTCGTTGGTTTGATAACCCTTCGGGAAGCTTTGAATAGAACAATTTTGTATAGAAAAGATATTGAGGCTTTAACAGATGTAACCGTGATTGGAGAAGTTTCCTACCAGAATGTAACGAACCCGATTGTTGTTGAAGATGGTAAGAGGACGGTAATAGCCGAAGATTTTAGAAAAATAAGAGCTTCATTACCTTTTTTAGGAATAGGAACTAATAAGAAAAAAATATTAGTCACTTCTAGTATCCCGGGAGAAGGAAAAAGTTTTGTTGCAGTAAACCTTGCACAAACCCTGGCGCTAACGGGGAAAAAAGTAGTATTGGTTGACATGGATTTGAATAAACCTTCTTTAGGTGTAATAATTAATTCTGATGCAAAAAACGGTGTTAGTGAATATTTAAGTAATCAAACAGAACTTGAAGAAATAATACGAAGGACTCAAGTTAATGAAAATCTGTTTTTTGTAAGTGCAGGTGCACTGCCACCGAACCCATCAGAGCTGCTTTCAAATGGAAAAGTAAAAAGTTTGATAAAATACCTCGAGAACAGTTTTGATTATGTAATTATTGATTCAGCCCCAACTACTCCAGTGTCTGATGCATTTCTTTTAACTAACTATTGTGATTCCACGTTGTTTGTTATCAGACACAGATATACGCCTAAGATGCTTATTCGACGTTTGGATGAAACTATCAGAATAAATCCGTTAATTAATACAGCAATTATATTCAATGGTGTACGTGATAGAGGGTTTGTCAAAAATAATTATGGCTATGGCTATGGATATGTATACAAATATTCAATAGATAATGCAAACCAGAAAGCTTAATTAATCGTACATCATCCTCATTTATGTAATTATCCAATCTCTTCTGTAAACCTCATTTCCCTTAGTTTAACATATGTGACTGAGATTGGCGAAGCCATGTGAATCAAAATCAACATGTTCGCTCCCTTGCACATACTTCAAAATAATAGCCAAAACCATTCCAAATGATAAAGAAATGGTATGTTGTTTTTACTAAAACCAACTATGAGAAGAAAGTAGCTGCTGGGTTTGCAAAAAATGGGATCCATCATTATCTACCGCTAAACTGCCTATCAAAAACGGGTGTTGAAAGAAAAAAAGTTTTGTTAGAACCTTTGTTTCCCAACTTTGTGTTTGTAAAGTTGACTGAGTTTGAGATGGAAGCAGCAAAACGAATACGAGGCGTTATCAACTTTTTATATTGGATAGACACACCTGCAATAATTAATGATGTAGAAATAGATATTATAAATAGTTTTATTTGTGAACATCCTAGTGTTGAACTGGTGAAGTCATCTGTAAACAAAAAAGAAATTATTAGAATCACTAGCCAATATCAATCTAACGAAATGCCTAATAGCAGCGTCGTACAAATCAAAACTATAATTTTATCGCTTCCTTCACTTGGCTACAATTTAATAGCGAATGTACCACAAACAAAAATAGAACTAATTAAACCTCCACATGCAGATTTTAGAGGCGATAAGCTAACAGCATAATTCCGTTTTGAAATCATCACCATTCTGACCTTTTCTAAATGTCTCATATGAGCTATAAAATTACTTCTGATAACCCCTACTTTTATAAAGTGCCAGAAAACATGCTAGTCTCTAGCTTAAAGAGATACTCTACTAAAATACATTGTAAGTTAGCTGAGTTTCATCTATTTAGGGTATTTGCGATCGTAAGGATTTATAGTTTAGCATGTCTAAGCTGTTTGGCTATCAACAATAGTTATGCTCAAAAAAAGATTACACCCGTTATAACCTGGCTCACGCCTGAATCTATTTCCTATGGTACCAGCCTCAGCAATACTCAGCTTAATGCCACTTCCAATGTATCTGGCACATTTAGCTATAATCCATCCGCAGGCACAATCCTTAATGCGGGAACGCAAAAGCTGTCAACTACTTTTACACCCACCAACAAGTCGCTGTACAACAGTACAACTGCAAGCGTTAACATTTTGGTTAACCCGGCACCGGCGATTATTACTATTTCAAACACGACACAAACCTATGATGGAAACCCGAAAACAGTAACGGTCACAACCAGCCCATTAAATATTGCTACTACTGTAACCTATACCGGAACAAGCGGTACAAGTTATTCTACCAGTACAACAGCTCCTACTAATGCCGGTACATACAGTGTGGTCGCCAAATTGAACAATGGCAATTATATAGCAGCCGAGGCATCCGCTACCCTCTTAATCAACCCGGGCACCAATACGAAGATAGACCCCGTCATCAGCTGGGCTAATCCAAGCGACATACAATATGGCACAGCTTTAGGGAAAAAGCAGCTCAATGCAACCGCCAATGTTTCGGGCACTTTTGTTTACACGCCACCTTCAGGCGCCGTACTTTCTGCCGGATCGCAAACATTGTCTACCACCTTTACTCCAACAAATACATCGCAATATAATAGCGCCACACAGAACGTTACGCTTATCGTCAAAAAGGCCACTGCGTCAGTAACACTAAGCAATCTCTCACAAACATATTCCGGAACACCTAAGTCAGCTAATGTTACAACCAACCCGGCCGGACTTAGCTACTCCATAACTTATGATAGTAACTCTGGAGCTCCAACTAATGCTGGTTCTTACAGCGTTTCAGTCATTGTAAATGATCCAAATTATGCGGGCGCTTCCACTGCAACGCTTGTCATCAACAAAGCTACTCCAAGGATTACAATAACAACGGGCGGATCTTACACCTACGATGGAACT
>DASQNW010000149.1:0-4881 GCA_035644775.1 Chitinophagaceae bacterium
GATCCGGCATTGGGATGTTGTTGAACTGCTTGTACAATGCTACAGCATCTTTATCACCATTCTTTATCATCGTTTGAGAAGAATGTACAAAATTCACGATCCACTCCAGTGAACGCCGCTCATCCACACCTGCAAGGGCAGGGCCTGTCAATGTTTTATTTACGTTATGGCAGGCAGCACAGCGAGTGGCAAAAATAGATTTGCCTTCTTCAACGGGTGGTGATGCCAACACAGTTGCTGCTGCAACTATAGCGGTAATCAGGAGCAAAAATTTCAGCTTCATGTTGTTTGATTTCTGATACAAAATTGCCCTGAGCCAGGCTCAAAAACTATTACATCGGGCAGTGCTTTGCATGACTTTAATCAGGAAGAGAGCTTTCTTTTTTCAGGCGCTCAATATCACGTATAAGCTCGTCCACTTCAGATGGAAGTGTGCCGTTGTAGAAGCCGCGGATGCGGTGCTTCTTGTCAATCAGAATCAGCAGCTCGCTATGGATAAAATCGTTCGGTCCTCCATCTCCGTCAGTTGCCGTAACAAGGAAGCTTTTACGGGCGAGTCTGTAAATCTCTTTTTTGTCGCCGGTTAGCAAAAGCCAGTTGCCATGGATATCGGTTTTCGCGGCATATTGTTGCAGCCTTCCTACCGAATCACTTTCAGGATCAACAGTAAAGGAAGAGATCAACAAATCTTTGTCTTTAATGAATACTCCTTGAACCTTTTTCAGGCTACGTGTCATTTTCGGACAAACAACGGGGCACCTCGTAAAGAAGAAATCAGCAACGACAATCTTGTTATCCCAACACTTGAGTGAAGCTGCGGCACCATGCTGATCCCAGAGGTGGAAGTTTGCTATCCTGTGTTGTTCGCCACCTAACACAGGCAGCATTGTAAACCTTGTCTCATACCATTTTACAATAGCAAACACGCTCAGCGGTAAAATCACCACGGCAGCTATAAAAAGCCAGTGCCTGTACTTCTTCATTACTTGTATACTGTTGTTGCTTCTGCGCTATTGTTGCTAACTGCAGGTGTTGTTTGCACCGGCACCGGATTGTCTGGAGTAAACTGTGGCGCTCCTGGTCCAGGATTTCTTGTTGCATCAATGAATGCAGGAATATATGCGATGGCTAAAATAACTCCCATTGCTACGAGCCAAGGTTTGAACTTGTCAAACAGTGGAATTCTTTTTTCATCGTGCAATACTTCGCTTACAGGAAAGTTAAGCAATGCGTCTTCAGTGCGTTTTTTGAACATAGTTCCAAAGAACACCACCAGGAATAGCATGCCCGCTACAAACATAATGATGCCACCAAGCAGTCCAAGCATAGTCGTGGGCACCCACTCAGGTGTGTATAGCGGATGTTCAGGATTCAAGTAGGTCATGCCCATGTTAGTACGTCTCGGTTCACCGATCAATCCGCCCCAGGACAATCCCGTTGAAAAAATGAGTATGCCAATCACCCACAAGTAAGGAATTACCACAGTGATTCTCGGCAGGAAAATTTTCTTGCCTGATGTTTTTGCATATAGATACAAGCTCATACCAATAATACCCAGGAATACCGGACCTGCAACGGTCATGTGAAAGTGGCCCGGCACCCATGCTGTATTGTGAATTGTGTTGTTTAGCTGACTGGATGCATTTACCAGGCCTGTCAATCCACCGAAGATGAAGAGAAACAATCCTGAGATCAGGTATGAAAAAAGATACCGGTTAGGATCGAGGTAAGGCAACTTGGTAAAAAAGCCGAGCAATCCTTTTGCACCTTTCCTTCTACCTGCATACTCCAGAGAGGCTGCAATGGTAAAGGCGGTGATAAAGCTTGGAATAGCAACACCAAACGTAAGTATGCTTTGAAAAAACTTAATTCCTTTTGTGATGGACGGATCAGAGAACTGGTGGTGAACACCTACAGGAACAGAATACAGAAGGAAGAGAAATGCAGCTATTCGTCCTGCCATATCGGAATACAGCTTTCCACCGGCAAGCTTTGGCAGAAAATTGTAAAACATTACATAGGCGGGCAGCAGCCAAAAATAAACAAGGGCATGTCCAAAAAACCAAAACAAGGTACGAGCCAACGTCACGTTGATGGTTGCCTTCCATCCCATGGCCCATGGAATCAACAACACCAATACTTCGTACGCCACAGCAAGTGTACACACAAACCAAATGATAAAGTTTACCAGTGTACCAAGAACAGCCAGCGGAGTTTTTGTTTCAGGATTTTCTTTCTTCCATTGAGTGTACATCCGTGCCCAGTCAAACAGTGGTACCCAGGAGCCAACGATCAGGAGGGCTGCACCAAGATAAAACAGCGGGTGTGCTTTCAACGGAGGATAAAACGTGTAGAGCACAGAAGCTTTTCCTGCAAGCATCGCCCAGGCTGCCATCACGGTGCCGATCGTCATCAGCCAGAAGCTAAGCCACGCCAGTTTTTTATTTGGTTCTTTCCTTAAATAAAAGGTGATTGTAGCATGCCCGAACGCCACTGCAAAAAATGTGGTAAGCACCACTGCATTGATCACTCCATGCAAGGTGAGGCCCTGGTAGTAATCAAGCTTTGCAAAAGAAGCATCCCTCAGCACTCCCGCCCGGTAAATAACCTGCAGCAAGCCATGATAAATGCCTATCGATAATAGCGCCAGTGGAATACCGAGCTCCCAATAGATCACCCGCTTCAAGGATTTCGATATTTCCATGCCGCCCAACACTGTAGCTGTCGTGGACAGTTGAGTAGTATTCATTCTACAATTTTTTTGTTCTTGTTTGTGTTTATTATTTCGCTGTCGGGTCGTTTACAATTACTTCTGCCTGCATGTTTTGGTGACCAACACCGCAGTATTCATGACAAGTGATCTTGTACACACCGGGTTTGTCAAACTTCACCGTTTGCTTGTTGATGTTGCCGTAAACAGCCATCAGGTTCACGTTCTTCTCAGCGATGTTGAAGCCATGCACCACATCTTTGGAGCTGAGATAAAAATCAACTTCGCTGCCTGTGGGAACATATATCTGCGCCGGCTCAAACTGCCACATTGAAGCGACAGCATATACCTGGTAAGTTTTGTTATCGAGCTGTGTTACTTTCGGTTCTGTGTAGGCCTTATCGAAAGGGAGGCACTCCGGAAGATCGTTGTATTTGCTCCTTCCGTAGAGCATAGAAAAAATAAACAATGCCATTAAAGCACCGGTGATCATCAACACTCTTTTTTCAAATCTGTCTAGATTCTTCATAACATTCGTTTACGCTCTTTGAAGCATTAAGAAATAGATTCCATACCAAATGATAGCACCTAGGATGACGAGTAGAATAAAAAACGCAATCGCTCCTTTTGGTTTGAAGTCACGGTCAAATTCAAGTTCTGAAGTTTCCCTTTGCGGTAAATCTGTTTGTTGCATAAGCATTCTTTGTGAGGCAAAAGTATTTTCGGCCAGGTGAGGATTGCCTGATGCGCTATAGGATAAAAACTGATTTTAATCAGCTTTTTAGCTGCTGTATTTTTTGTTGTAGTTCTTCAACAACAGTATTGCTCCGGCTCAAAAGAAAAGAGTCGAGATCGCTTGTTTGCATTGTTGTGTGTGAGGTGCTGCGTTACCTGAACTCCAGGTGCTGGTAGGCAATGTATTTTTTGTTTCCCTTGCTGATACAATAAGCAGTCAATGCTGCTCCAGAGGTGGTGCTGGTGACTACAGGATAGGTTGACGGGAGGTCGTCGGGTGAAACAAAATTTTTGTATACGCTCTTGCCGTCAGCAGTGCGCAATTGCACACCGATCCTCGAGGTAAATAAAAAATCTTTTTTGACAAGTTCGTCCCAAACAGTTACCAATTTCCCATTTTGTAAACTACTTATCTGCGGGTGCTTTGCCGCACTGCCGATGCTGTCTTCGCCGGTGAAACTGGCGCCTTTGTTTTTTGTGGAGGTGTAGAAGCTTCCCTTTTTTGTGCCTCCGGTAAACCAGGCGAGATGGAGTCCCGCGTCGTTGGCAGTCATAGAAGGGCCTGTATGCGGGCATCCTTTCAACACCCAATTATCATTGCTGATGCGCCTGGGCCTGGAAAAACTTTGACCATCGTCTATAGAGACAGAATGAACAATATCCCTGATGCTGTCTTTTAGAATACTTCTGTATAAAACATGAATTGCATTTTGTTCGTCGATGTATAGGTCTGTTCTACAGCATTGGCAGGTGCCTTCTGCTACCTTCCTTTCATTCTTAAAACCATCCTTTCCCCGGGATTTTGCGAAGTACAGGGCCGAACCTTCTGCTTTGGCGGATTTCCGATTGTCGAGCCAAATAATGGCAGCTTCGCCATCGGCTGTCAGGTGAATATCAAAGTAACGTTGATCATAACCTGCTGTGTCGCTAACGAGTGGTGTTGACTCTGTCCAGGTGTTTCCGTTATCGAAAGATTGCGAGTAGAAAATATTGCCAGCATAGGGGTTGATTTCGCTGTTGCTGTGGCCGCCCCATACTGCAATGATTTCACCCGAAGGTTTGAAAACCAGCTTTGGAACATTTTCGGAATGAGCATGCACGTTACTGCTTGGTGGAATTTCAATGGGGTCACCAAATGTTTTTCCACCATCGGCAGAGACGGCATAGCAAAGCATTGAAGTGCTATCGTTTATGGCTCTTACCCAACTCAGGACCTCGTTGGCCTGGGGATCTTTGGTGAGGTAGGGGCAGCTGCCAGGGAGGCGATCTATTTGCACAGGTGTAGAACTAATCACCTCAACCTCTCTCTTAAGCGATCTCCAGGTGATATTTGCCGCTGCAAAAACAAAGGCTATAGAGAGAACAAAGATGTTTTTCATGTTAGCGTGAGTGAATTAGTGTTCCAAGATCATAAGACAATCCTACGTTGATGTTTC
>DASQNW010000150.1:0-16053 GCA_035644775.1 Chitinophagaceae bacterium
AAGAATTTACAATGAGCATATTAAAAAAATGGCACAGATTTTCTTACTCTTCTATAAACGATGTTTGCATGCGGATAGAAAAAATTAAGGCTCTTTGGGGCCCTAACTATTGGTCCATCAAAAAGCACCACCTTATAGTAATGCTACTCGATCTGGAGGACCTTGAAGAAAGACCAACCAACACAATCCCTGGCTTTCATGAACGAATAAAAAAACTTATTCCTTCCTTATACAACCACAGGTGCAGCGAAGGCGTTCCCGGTGGGTTTTTCAAAAGGGTGGAGGATGGAACGTGGATGGGTCACGTGATAGAGCATATGGCACTCGAAATTCAATCACTTGCCGGTATGAGTGTTGGATTTGGCCAGACTAGATCTGCAGATCGAAAGGGCGTTTATCATGTTGTGTTTTCCTACGAGGTTAAAGAAGCAGGTGTATATGCGGCCTATGCTGCCGTAAGGATAGCTGAAGCCCTCATTGAAGGAAAAGAGTATGACCTAAATGAAGACATCAACCGGTTGAAAGGAATCAGGGATCAGAAAAAACTAGGACCTAGCACCAATTCTATTGTACAGGCGGCAATCAATAGAGGTATACCTGCTGTGCGCCTTGACCAGGACTCATATGTGCAATTAGGATACGGCTCGGCTTTGAGAAGCATAGAAGCCTCAATTGCCAGCACCACCAGCCTTATAGGCGTGGAGCTTGCTGGCGATAAGCATCGTACTAAGAGTATATTAAGTGATTCTTTTGTGCCGGTACCCGAGGGAGTGATTATTACTGATGTGGAAAAGCTGCAAGACGCAGTTCAGGAAATTGGATTCCCCATAGTTGTGAAGCCGCTCGATGGAAACCAGGGAAAAGGCGCTACAACAAACATTACTACTATAGAATGTGCACGAGATGCCTTTCACCGGGCTCAGGAGATTTCTAGAAAAGTAATAGTTGAACGATTCATAACCGGTCGCGACTTCCGTGCTTTGGTAATAAACTACAAGTTTGTGGCCGCTGCAATGCGCACTCCTGCTGCTGTTGTGGGGGATGGACAACATACAATTCGTGAATTGATAGACCGTGTTAATGAAGATCCCCGAAGAGGTAACGGCCATTGCAATATATTGACTAAAATCCACGTGGATCAGGACACCAGGGAGATCCTTTCTAAAAACCAGATAACACTTGATGCTATACTGCCTGAAGGGCAGGAGTTATGGTTGAAGTCGACCGCTAATCTCAGCACTGGCGGTACCTCGGAAGACGTGACTGACATGGTGCATCCCTCGAATGTTTCGCTTTTTGAACGGATTGCCCGAATCATGAATCTCGACATTTGCGGGATTGACGTGATGACGACAGATATTTCACTGCCCCTGCTACAAACAAATGGAGCGGTGATAGAGGTGAATGCAGCACCTGGCTTGCGCATGCATCTGGAACCTACTTCAGGTAAACCGAGGAATGTGGCAGAACCCATTATAGACATGTTGTTTCCAAACGGCAGCACTGGTCGAATTCCATTGGTGGCTGTCACCGGTACAAATGGTAAAACCACCACCACTCGCCTGATAGCAAACATGGCGCAGCAGATGGGCCACAATACCGGGTTTACTACAACAGATGGTATTTACATCAACAAAGAATTGATCTATAAAGGAGACTGTTCCGGACCAGCATCTGCGCAAGTTGTTTTGCGTGATCCGTCTATTGAATTTGCCGTGCTGGAGTGTGCAAGAGGCGGCATACTGCGTTCGGGGTTGGGATTTGATCGCTGCCATTGTGCAGTTGTTACCAACGTTGCTGAAGATCACCTGGGGATGGATGGCATAGACACCGTAGAAAAGCTCGCGAGGGTAAAGTCTGTTGTGCCGGAAACAGCTTCCAAAGACGGCTATGCTGTTTTAAATGCAGATGATGACCTGGTGTACGCGATGAAAGATCAGGTGGTAAGCAAAGTAGCGTTGTTTTCTCTATACCCCGATAACATCCGTATACAACGTCACTGCGATTCCGGCGGTATTGCAGCAGTATTTGAAGAAGGTTATATTATCATCAGGGAAGGCAACAGGATGATGGTGATCGACGAGGTGGAAAATATTCCAATCACTTACGGCGGCAAAGCAAGATTTAATGTTGCAAATGTAATGGCAGCTACACTGGCGGCTTATCTTTCAAAAATCAGTCTCCCGGCAATAAGAAGTACGTTAAGGAATTTCAGAACTACTCCGGAACAGGCGCCTGGCCGTATGAACGAATTCAACTTTGGCGACTTTACGATGATGGTCGATTATGCACATAACGCTCACGGCTTAAAAGCTATGGGTGAATTTGTAAAGGCCATGCCGGCAACAAAAAAGGTGGCAGTGATCGCGGGAGTTGGTGATCGCCGAAACCAAGACATCATTGCCGTGGCTGAAGAAGCAGCAAGAACATTTGACGAGATCGTGATTCGGATGGATAAAGATTTAAGAGGCCGTACAGAGCTGGAGCTCGGTTCACTATTACGAAGCGGTATTCATAGGGCTGCACCCGACAAAAAAGTGACTTATTTCTCTGATGAAATGGACGCCATCGATCATGTGGTGCGGACTGCAGAAACAAATTCATTTACCGTGATTTTTGTAGAGAACATTGCGGGGGTTTGCAACAGATTGCAGCAGCACCTCAATGATTATAAAATGCTGCATCAGAATATCAAATCTGCAGTATAGCACAGAACTGGCAGGCACTGAACAACATTGGAGCAGATCTAACGAATATTAAATGGGAACGAAAGCATGGGAAAATTAGCAATAGCAGTGCACGGTGGTGCCGGCCCGGATTCTGAATACATCAAAAAAAATTTCCAAGACTACAAGAAAGGTTTAGAAGAAGCTGTGAGAGCCGGCTACAAGATTCTTGAAGAAGGCGGCTCCTCGCTCGATGCAGTGGAGGCCGCGGTAAATTACCTTGAAGATAATCCACTTTTTAACGCGGGCCGCGGTTCAGCGTTGAATGAAAATGCCGAAGTAGAGATGGATGCGTCCATTATGAATGGTGAGAATTTGGAGTGCGGTGCAGTATCAATAGTTCGACACGTAAAAAACCCTGTGACACTCGCCAGAGCCGTGATGGAAAAGACGAAACACATTTATCTCGGCGATATGGGAGCCACAGACTTCGCACACCAGATCAACCTGGAGATGCGGCCAGACTCTTATTTCGTTACAGAGCATAGCTATGAAGAGTATGAGTCTGCAGCGAAAGAAGAAGGTAGAAATCCGGGCGAGGCTGCTGAAGTGCAACTGAAGCGAAAAGGCCACGGCACGGTCGGCGCTGTTGCCCTCGATAAAAACGGCAATATAGCAGCGGCAACATCCACTGGCGGTATAGAAAATAAAAAGGCAAGCCGTATAGGAGATAGTTCCATCATTGGTATAGGTTCTTACGCAAACAACAAAACCTGTGCTGTGTCTTCAACAGGTGATGGCGAAGTTTTAATTCAGCACATTACGGCCTTCCACATTTCTGCCCTCATGGAGTATAAAGGACTTTCTTTGAAAGACGCCTGTCACCACTTCATTAAAGAAAAGTGTAAAGATGTTGAAGGCGATATGGGCATTATTGCTGTTGACACCCAAGGGAATGTTTGCCTGGAATACAAGGCGGGCAGAATGCACCGGGCATGGATGACAAGTGAAGATGAGTTAAAGGTTAGTATTTACAACGACTAAACCTTCCATCATAGAATGCAGGAGAATTCCCAAACCGGGAAATGCATATTTAAGCCTTTAAAAATGTCATTAGATACTTTTAATATTTCACACACTGGCACATTTATGGTTTTGCTCCTACAAACAAAAGTTTAAAACTATGAGATTCATACCGACTAAAGTCCATGGTTATATGGACTACACAATGGGATTGCTGCTGATTGCAGCACCGTGGTTATTTGGTTTTGCTATGGGAGGTGCAGAAACATGGGTGCCGGTCATTTTAGGTGCCGGGGCTATTATTTATAGCCTGTTGACAGACTATGAATTGGGTGTTAGCAAAACTATTTCTATGCGTACACACCTAACGCTCGATTTGCTATCTGGTGTGGTGTTAGCGGCTTCGCCATGGATCTTCGGATTTGCAGATGAAGTTTATGGACCACACCTGGTGTTGGGTTTGCTCGAAATAGGTGCAGCCCTGATGACCAGGAGAGAACCAGAACATGGAGCTGGTAAAAACCGGACCGCAACGACACACTAAGCTTATTTCTTTGCTTTTCAAAGCCCTGCCCTCGCAGGGCTTTGTTGTATGCGGTAACGACTTCAACAGGTGTCATGTTTGAAAACGCATCTGCACATCAGTGCTGTTTGCAATAGTGACACACCATGATAGTACATGATAGGTATTTTTAACCTATAAGTTACTTTAGGCCTTTCTAGTCTGCCATTTTGAATTAAACACAATGCAAGTCATCGCGGGGATCATCTACCACTTCATAGGCGGTTTCGCCTCCGGAAGCTTCTATATTCCTTATAAAAAGGTGAAAGGCTGGTCCTGGGAAAGTTATTGGATCGTAGGTGGCCTGTTTTCCTGGCTTATTGTTCCATTCATTGCTGCTTTTTTAACCGTCCCAGACTTCATGTCCATCATCAAAATGACTGATGGCAGTGTTATATTCTGGACGTATGTTATGGGCGTTTTATGGGGCATTGGTGGTCTTACCTTCGGTCTTGCTATGCGCTATCTTGGATTGTCGTTAGGAATGTCAGTGGCGCTGGGTTTTACGTCTGCCTTTGGCTCGCTCGTGCCACCAATTTATCGTGATCTTGCAAACGACAACACCGGTGCTACTTTTTCTTCCATGATCAATAGTACGGGGGGAATAATCGTTCTTATAGGAGTGTTGGTCTGCCTCATAGGGATCTACGTTTGCGGGCGGGCGGGCATGATGAAGGAGAATGAACTTCCCGACGAAGAAAAGAAAATCAGTGTAAAAGAGTTTAACCTGAAGAAAGGGCTGCTCGTAGCAACTTTTTCTGGTATTCTCAGTGCCTGTTTTAATTATGGTATTGAAGCAGGAAAGCCCATGGCAAGGGTAGCGGTGGAGAACGGGAGTAACCCTCTTTTTCAGAACAACGTGATATTTGTAGTACTGCTTTGGGGTGGCCTCACCACCAACTTCATTTGGTGTATGATACTAAATGCAAGAAACAAATCCTTCTCAGATTATACAGACAAGAGAACTCCCCTCACGCACAACTACATTTTTGCGGCGCTTGCTGGAACCACATGGTTTTTGCAGTTTTTTTTCTATGGCATGGGTGAAAGCAGGCTGGGTAATGGGGCGAGTTCATGGATACTGCACATGGCGTTTATTATACTCGTTTCAAGCATGTGGGGCATAGTTCTCAAGGAATGGAAGGGCGTGAGCAAAAAGACATTTTCCACTATTTTACTGGGTATCTTTATAATCATAATTTCAGTGATGTTGGTGGGCTACGGAAATTCGCTTTCTCAATAATATAATAACCATTTATACGAATATCTATTATGGCAATTACAGACACTACACAATTTCGTCATGTATCATATCTATGGGATGAGGCACAAGCTGCTGCACTGGCAGGTGACGAAGTAGGGTTGCTTATCTATCGGTCTAATCTTTTGGGAGCCGATTTAAGGCTGACCAACTATGGCGGCGGTAACACTTCCGTGAAAACCATGGAAAAGCATCCGTTGACCGGTGAAAGTACAGAAGTAATGTGGGTGAAAGGATCCGGTGGCGATCTGGGTACGTTGAAAAAAAGCGGCTTGGCGGCACTTTATATGGACAGGCTACTTTCATTGCAGAAGGTATACCGGGGCTTGCAGTATGAAGACGAGATGGTGGACCTCTTCAATCATTGTATTTACGATCTTTCGTCTAAAGCGCCATCGATCGATACGCCTCTCCACGCATTTTTACCTTTCAAGCATATAGACCATTTACACCCTGATGCCGCTATTGCAATTGCAGCAGCGAAAGACGGCAGGCGTATTACCGAAGAACTGTTTAATGGCACCATCGGCTGGGTAGATTGGCAGCGTCCGGGTTTTGATCTGGGACTAAAGCTGCGGGAGTGCCTCGATGAGAATCCTTCAATTAGAGGCATCATGTTAGGCTCGCATGGTTTGTTCACCTGGGGTGATACTGCTTACGAGTCTTACATCAATACCCTCGAAGTAATAGAACGCTGTGCACAGTTCATTGAAGATGCAGTGGCGAAAAACGGAACTGTATTTGGCGGCAGCAAAACAGCTGCATTACCCAAAGAACAGCGTCGCGAGCAAGCCGCCATGCTTGCACCCTTGCTGAGGGGTTTTTGTTCGTCCGAAAGAAAAATGGTTGGTCATTTCACCGATAATGAGCGGGTGCTTGAGTTTATTAATTCCAAGGATTTGGAGAAATTGGCACCTATGGGCACTTCGTGTCCCGATCACTTTCTGCGCACCAAAATTTCTCCGTTAGTTTTAAATCTTTCACCGACAGAAGATCTGTCGGATTCGAAATCGCTGAAGGACAAACTACAGCAGCCGTTTGAGGCATATCGTCAAATGTATCAGGATTATTACGAGAACTGCAAGCATGCTAATTCACCGGCAGTAAGGGACAAAAATCCTGTTGTAATTCTATATCCTGGCGTGGGTATGTTTACGTTTGCCAAAGACAAGCAAACCGCAAGAGTAGCAGCAGAGTTTTATACAAACGCAATAAACGTGATGCGGGGTGCAGAAGCAATTTCGGAGTATACTTCTTTACCACGGCAGGAGGCATTCAATATTGAATACTGGTTGTTGGAAGAAGCCAAATTGCAGCGCATGCCAAAGCCAAAGCCCTTGAGCGGCCGAATAGCTTTAATAACGGGTTCTGCCGGTGGAATTGGAAAAGCAATTGCTAAAAGGTTCGCCGACGAAGGCGCCTGTGTCATCATTAACGACAATGACAGCGAACGCCTGGAGGGAGCAAAAGAAGAATTCGAGAAACAGTATGGGGCAGATGTTTTTGACGCTGTTGTTCTGGATGTTACAAAATCATCAGACGTTGAACAGGCGTGCAAAGCTGCAGCACTTAGCTTTGGAGGAGTAGACATTGTAGTCAATTGTGCAGGTATATCTATTTCAAAGCCGCTGGAAGAGCACAGCGAAAAAGATTGGGATCTCTTGTTCGATATTCTTGTAAAAGGACAATTTTTCGTAACGCAATGTTGTGTCGCTATCATGCGCAAGCAAGGCTTCGGCGGCGATGTCATCAACATTGTTTCGAAGAATGCCTTAGTTAGCGGCCCTAATAATGCCGGATATGGTTCTGCAAAGGCAGCGCAACTTCATTTGAGTCGCCTCAACGCTGCAGAACTGGGCAAGGATAAAATACGTGTAAACTCCGTAAATCCCGATGCCGTGATTGCTGATAGCAAGATTTGGCAGAGCGGTTGGGCGGAAGGACGTGCAAAAGCGTATGGCGTTTCGATAGAAGAGCTCCCTGCATATTATGCGTCACGTACATTATTGGGAGAAATTATTCTTCCGGAAGATATTGCCAACGCCTGCTTTGTTTTCGCCGGGGGTCTACTTAATAAAGCAACAGGCAATGTGCTGAACGTGGACGGCGGCTTGCCAATGGCTTTTGTAAGATAAGTGTAACAGGCCAGCTTTAAAACAACGACTGCTATGCTAATTGAAAAATATAAAGTTCAGGAATTCAACGATCAACATATTTCAGAGCACAAGCGCCGCTTTGAATTTGTTGCTTCCTCTGCACCCGGTGTAGAAGGTGTTATTCAGAAGCTTGTTGATTTTCAAATTGCTATTCCCTCTTGGGCTTTGGGAACTGGTGGCACACGCTTCGGCCGCTTTTCTGGTGGAGGGGAGCCACGCAACCTGGAGGAAAAAATAGAAGACGTAGGATTGTTGCATGCACTCAACGCGTCAAGTGGTGCGATCTCTTTACACATTCCCTGGGACATTCCAGAAAACCCCGCTTCTATAAGAGCCTTGGCAGCTCAGCACGGGCTTCGTTTCGATGCTGTGAATTCAAACACCTTTCAGGATCAGACAGATCAACCCCATAGTTATAAGTTCGGCTCTATGCAGCATGTTGACAAAACGGTGAGGAAGCAGGCTGTCGATCACAACATCGAAGTAATCAGGCATGGTGTGGAACTTGGGTCAGATTCCATCACTGTGTGGCTTTCTGACGGTTCTTCTTTCCCAGGCCAGTTAAATTTCCGAAAAGCATTTCAGAATACGTTGGAGAGCCTGCAAGCAGTATATGCAGAGTTGCCTGAAAACTGGAAGATGTTTGTTGAATATAAAGCCTTCGAACCGAACTTTTATTCAATGACAGTTGGTGACTGGGGACAATCATATCTATATTCGAGTAAGCTTGGGCCAAAGGCTTACACCCTCGTTGACCTCGGACATCATCTACCAAATGCCAACATTGAGCAAATCGTTTCATTATTATTGATGGAGGGTAAGCTCGGAGGCTTTCATTTCAACGACTCTAAATACGGTGATGATGACCTCACAGTAGGCAGCATTAATCCTTACCAACTGTTTTTGATCTTTAACGAGTTAGTCGAAGGTATGGATGCAAGGGCTATGAACCACGCCACAGACCTGGGGTGGATGATTGATGCGTCGCACAATGTAAAAGACCCTTTAGAAGATCTGCTGCAGTCTGTTGAAGCCATCAAAATCGCTTATGCCCAAGCGTTATTAGTAGATAAAGTAGCTTTGGAAGAGGCAAGAGCTATAAACGATACTGCTGCATCCCAAGAAATCCTTCAGTCGGCATACCGCACAGATGTGCGGCCCCTTGTTGCAGAAGCAAGGCTCAGAGCAGGAGCATCATTAGAACCTTTGCGGCTTTTAAGAAAATTGAACGTGCGGGCCAACCTTGTTAAAGAAAGAGGGGCTAAAACTGTTGCGACAGGATTATAGATGCCAAAGTGATTGGCAGAAGACGCTATTTTATGAATTTGGAGCCATGCACTCATCACTCTCAAGATGCTGAATCAACCCGTCATAGCTGTGATCGATGTTGGCAAAACCAACAAAAAACTTTTTCTTTTTGATGAGCATTACAAAATTGTTTACGAAAGAGCAGCTCGGTTCATTGAAACAGTAGACGAAGACGGCGATACTTGCGAAAATCTGGAGAGCCTCAGGTTATCTGTTTTTGATTCGCTGCGGGATGTTTTCAGCAAAAAAGAATTCCATGTAAAGGCAATTAATTTTTCCGCATACGGAGCCAGCTTTGTGTGTGTTGGTGAAGATGGCTTGCCGGTCGCTCCTTTATACAATTATCTCAAGCCTTACCCAGAATGGCTTAAGCAGCAGTTCTACTCAACTTACGGTGGTGAAGAGGAGTTTTCGCTGAAGACAGCTTCGCCGGTCTTAGGCAGTCTAAACTCCGGAATGCAATTGTACCGCCTGAAGTTTCAGAAGCCCCAAATCTTCAACGAGGTAAAATGTGCGCTACACCTGCCGCAATATCTCAGTTATTTGATCTCAGGAAAATTATCTTCCGACATCACAAGCATTGGTTGTCATACGAATCTTTGGAACTTTCAAACAAGCGCTTACCATGACTGGGTATATCGGGAGGGTTTAAACGAAAAATTAGCTCCTGTTGTAGCGTCAGATGCAGTAGTGCCCGCAGCTTTCCCTGGAAACAGTTATTGTGTGGGTGTAGGCCTGCATGATAGTTCAGCAGCTTTGATCCCTTACCTCGTTAGTTTTAGTGAACCGTTTGTTCTGATCTCTACCGGTACCTGGTGCATTAGTCTAAATCCTTTTAATCAACAGCCATTAACTGTAGAAGAGCTGAAACAAGATTGTCTTTGCTATCTCAGTTATGAAGGCAAGCCGGTAAAAGCTTCAAGGTTGTTTGCCGGCCAGGAGCATGAAGAAGGTGTAAAGAGAATTGCAGACCATTTCAACCGAAATCCAGTTCACTACAGGAGCATTGAATATAATCCTGGTATTATCTCAAAGTTGAATGGCAGGAAAATACCTGGTGAAGCAGGCAGTGCGGCATCAAATATCCCCTTTGATCAATATGATCTACAGCAGTTCACGAGTGATGAAGAAGCATATCATCAACTAATGTTGAATATCATACTGCAACAACGTGCTTCAACCGACCTGGTATTGGCTGGTACAAAAACAAAGCGCATATTTGTGGATGGAGGTTTTTGTAAAAACTCTTTGTACATGAATTTGTTAGCCGCTGTTTACCCCGACATGGAGATATTTGCTGCTTCCATGGCACAAGCTACTGCAATGGGTACTGCCTTAGCTATTCACCGTTGGTGGAACAAAAAGCCGTTGCCGAGCGATATTATTGAATTGAAGTATTACTCTCTCACGAACGATGTGGTCTTATGATGGTGGGATTGTTTATTCCCTGCTACGTTAATCAATTCTATCCACAGGTGGGGATCGCTACGTTGAACTTACTGGAGAAACTCGGATGCGAAGTCGATTATCCCATGGAGCAGACGTGCTGTGGACAGCCTATGGCTAATTCCGGCTACGAGCATCTGTCGAAAGATTGCAATGAGTTGTTCATAAAAAACTTTCACCAGTTCGACTACATCGTCTCTCCATCAGGAAGTTGCGTGCTGCACATAAAAGATCATCTTCACTCTAGCGCGAATGAGAATGAAGCAGAGTCAATAAGCAGCAAAATATATGAGCTTACGGAGTTCTTAGTTGACGTCTTGAAAATTGAACGTCTAAACGCAAGTTTTCCGCATAAGGTGGGTTTGCATCAAAGCTGCCATGGCCAACGCGGCTTGAAGCTGGCGCAAATGTCAGAACTTGTGGCGCAACCTTATTCTAAGCCCGAACGTTTATTAATAATGGTAGATGGTCTTGAACTCATTAAGCTTACACGTGCTGATGAATGTTGCGGCTTTGGTGGAACATTTTGTGTGATGGAAGAGGCTGTAAGTGTGAAGATGGGTAAAGACCGGGTTGAGGATCATACTACTAACGGTGCTGAGTACATAACAGGCGCCGATATGAGTTGCCTAATGCACCTCGAAGGAATCTTGAAGCGCCAGAAAAGCAATGTCCAGGTAAAGCATATTGCGGAAATATTGGACAGTAACATCAAGTCTTTCCGGGCAACAAGTGCGGAAGGCCAACCAAGGGAAGCGCAGGCGGTACAGAAATAGAGTTGATATTACAGGGAATTCACGATCATGCAAAACACTTTAAAGGACCATGCAAGTCTTGCAGAAAAGTTTAACGCCGATGAGCAGCGAGTAAATTGGCACGATGCCTCATTATGGTGGATCAGGCAAAAGCGTGACAAAGCAGCCTGGTCACTCGGTGAAGAATGGGAGCCACTGCGGGAACAAGCATCTCAAATAAAAGCACATACTTTATCTAACCTGCATTCTTATCTGCAGGAGTTTGAAAAAAATGCACTGGCGAATGGAATACACATTCATTGGGCGTCAGATGCAAAAGAACATAATGAGCTTGTCCTTTCTATCTTGAAGAAACATGAGGTGAAGCAGGTTGTAAAAAGTAAGTCGATGCTAACCGAAGAGTGCCACCTGAATGATTTTCTTGAGAAGCAGGGTATAGAAGTCATCGACACAGATCTGGGTGAGTTGATTGTGCAGCTGGCAAAAGAATCTCCAAGCCACATCGTAATGCCATGTATTCACTGGAAGAAAGAGGAGATAGGGAAACTTTTTCATCAACACTTAGCCACGCCATTGGGAAATGCTGACCCATCTTTTTTGGCCAATGCGGCACGACTACATCTCCGCGAAAAATTTTTGACCAGGAGAGTTGCCATCACCGGAGTAAACTTTGCTGTTGCTGAAACCGGTGAATTTGTGGTATGCACCAACGAAGGCAATGTAGATATGGGAGCCCATTTGTCGAATGTTCATATCGCCTGCATGGGTATTGAGAAATTGATCCCCTCAAGGAAGCACCTTGGAGTGTTTCTGCGGCTGCTTGCAAGAAGTGCCACCGGTCAACCAATCACCACTTACTCCTCTCATTTCAAAAAACCCAGGGAGGGCCAGGAGATGCACATCATCTTATTGGATAACGGGCGAACAAGGCAGTTGGGGCGGCCGGATTTTAGAAATTCGCTGAAGTGTATCCGTTGTGGTGCCTGCTTTAATACTTGCCCGGTATACCGGAGAAGTGGTGGCCATAGCTATCATACAGCAATTGCAGGCCCCATTGGATCAATACTCGCACCTAACCTGGATATTGAGAAATACAAGGATCTTCCTTTCGCCTCAACATTGTGCGGGTCCTGTTCTAATGTCTGTCCTGTTAAGATCGACATTCACGATCAACTATATAAATGGCGGCAGCAGATCACGAAAGAAGGTTACTCGCCAAAGTCAAAAACAATAGCTATGAAAACCATGTCCGCAACCTTGTCAAAGCCGGGATTATTTGCCCGTGCCGGGAGCTGGGGCCGCTGGTTTATGAGAGTGTTTCCAGCAGCTGCAAAGAATAAGTTTAATCCATGGTTTAAGCAAAGAGAAATGCCTGCTCCCCCGAAACAATCTTTTACGGAATGGTACAAGAAGAACAGAAAAGGTTAGCAGAATCAATAAGATTTGATGAGCAGTAGAGAAAGCATACTGGCAGCAGTTAAAAATAGTCAGCCCGAATTGGTGTCGTTACCAGGTGAGATAATGGGCACAGCGAGCGGCGACGCAAAAGAAAAATTTCAGCAGGTGCTGGAGAGCATTGGTGGACGTGTGGTTGAAGTGATTGATGCAAATATTGCTGAAAGGCTGTTGGAACTATTTCCTTCCGCAAAAAGAATTGTATCCTCCATAACTACAGTAGAGCGCTATTTTTTGAAAGAACATCGGGAGTTGGTGCACCACTCATTGGCCGATGTGGATGTTGCCATAATCGAATCAAAGTTGGGTGTTGCTGAAAATGGCGCAATTTGGGTAACCGAAGAAGATCTAAAAATTCGTGTGCTCCCATTTATTCCAGAGCACCTGGTCGTTGTGCTGAAGAAAGAGTTGATAGTGCCGACCATGCATCAGGCGTACGAGAAGATCGATGCAGAAGCAGGCTATGGCTTTGGTGTTTTCATTGCCGGACCTTCGAAAACTGCTGATATCGAACAGTCACTTGTTCTTGGAGCTCACGGGCCGAAATCTATGACCATATTTCTACTAAATTGTTGAGGTGGCAATCTGGCAACAAAATTGGGTACGATAAGGAAACGCGGTTTATGAAAAAGATTTTTGCAATAGCACTGGTAGTATTTTTTGGCTGTAACAGCAATGATGGACAAGGTGGCGATGCTTCCACCGACGACACGAGAACCGACATCGGCGGGGTTAGAAATGTAAACGGCAACATTCCCGATACAAATGCATTGGGTGCCACACCCCGTTCTGGAGGCAATGTTCCTCCTGTAGACTCCACCTACGCTGACACTGCGAATAAACGGTAAGGTTCCTTGGATAATGTGAGGATTTTCAGATACTGTTATAAGTTAAAAATCTCTTCTGTTATTAAAAGGAGTTACAGCAGGTGCAGTGTACAATTACTTTTGCTTAAAATAATTAGTTGAAGCATCTCAGGGCCCTCAATAAATACTTTTGGAAATACAAGCTCCGGCTCACTATTGGGGTATGTTTCGTTGTCATATCCAACTACTTCACTGTACTCGCTCCGCAAGTAATGGGATTTATCGTAGACTATGTGCAGCGTCAACTGCCTAATTACAAAGGCAGAAACGGCACCGACTCTTACGATGTGATGGTACAGGCATTTATATCTAAGATTCAGCAATTCAATTTTAGCGTGTCCTCCGTTGTAGCTCTGAGCGGATTGACAATTCTGATATTAGCCTTGATGCGTGGGCTATTTATGTTCCTCATGAGGCAAACCATCATTGTGATGAGCCGATTGATTGAATATGATCAGAAGAATGAAGTTTTTAAACACTATCAGCAGCTTGATACAGCTTTTTTCAAAGTTCACAGTACGGGCGATCTTATGAGCCGAATGGCAGAAGATGTCAGCAGGGTACGAATGTTTACCGGGCCGGCCATCATGTATCTTGTGAATCTGATTTCATTGATATCATTGAGCGTGTTTTTTATGTTTCGCCGCGATGTACAACTCACCTTGTATGTACTTGCACCATTACCATTGCTTGCAGCTACAATTTATCTTGTAAATACAATCATTCACAAGAAAAGCGAGGCACTACAGTCAACGCTTGCGGCGCTTACAACAAACGCACAACAATCCTACTCGGGAATCCGTGTAATTAAGTCGTTTGCTCAGGAAGATGCGATGCTCTCCTTTTTCGACGAGAACAGTAACAAGTACAAAAAAGCAGCTGTTAATCTTGCCAAACTCGAGGCGCTGTACTTTCCATCTATGAACTTGTTTATAGGCCTGAGCACTTTGCTCACGGTGATGATCGGCGGATATTACTACATCAATGGCTTGCATAACGTAGGCATCGACACACTGGTGGAGTTCGTTATTTACATCAACATGTTGACCTTCCCCGTAAGTGCCATTGGGTGGACGGCGAGCATGATACAAAGAGCAGCTGCATCGCAAAAAAGGCTCAACGAGTTCTTACAAACAACTCCTTCAGTTAAAAGCAAAGAGCTGGCAGAGCAACATTCACTTTCTGGCAATATCCAGTTCAAGCATGTAAATTTCATCTATCCACATACAAACATTCACGCCATTAAGGACTTCACGTTGACGCTTGAACCTGGGCAAAAAATTGCAATTGTCGGCCGCACAGGAAGCGGTAAGAGTACGATCGCACAGCTTCTGCTGCGTATGTACGATGTAGGCAGCGGCACTATCACTGTGGATGGAAAGGACATCAAAGACATAGACATTTCTGTACTTAGAGAACAAATTAGCTACGTGCCGCAGGATGGTTTTTTGTTCAGCGACACAATAGAAAACAACATAGCCTTCGGTGCATTAAGCATTGATAACGATAAAATAAAAGAGGCTGCTCACCTGGCAGTGGTGGATGCTGAAATAGAAGGTTTTCCGGAGAAATATGCAACTATAGTTGGGGAGAGGGGCGTAACACTCAGCGGTGGTCAAAAACAAAGAGTATCAATAGCGAGGGCGCTGATGAAAGAAGCCCCTGTTATAATACTGGATGACGCTCTTAGTGCTGTGGATGCTAAAACGGAAAAGCAAATACTACAGCATCTCAATCGATTTTTCCAAAACAAAACAGCCATCGTTATCACCCACCGAATTTTTAGCTTGCTGCATTTTGACAGGATTATAGTAATAGAGGATGGCCGTATTGCTGAAGAGGGAGGACACGAGCAGCTAATGAAAAATAACGGGATTTATGCTGAAATGTACGCCCGCCAATTGCAGAACGATGATAAAAATCTGGCAAATTTGGCTGTTGAAAAAACATAATTATATTTGTAAATAGTACAAAAACCAAAACATTTTATTAACTGTAAAAACTAAAACTGTGGCGTACGAAAATAACGACAAGAAAATGGAGAGCATTTACAGCAAACGCATTCGTGCGGGTAAACGTAGAACGTACTTCTTTGATGTACGGGCAACAAGGGGTAATGATTATTACCTGACGATTACCGAAAGCCGTAAGCGCTTCAATGATAATGGGTATGACAGGCATAAGATTTTCTTGTATAAAGAGGACTTCAATAAGTTCATCAAAGCGCTGACAGAAGCAGTTGATCATGTTAAAACGCAATTGATGCCCGATTTCGATTTTGATGCATACAACCATGATGAAGTAGCAGAAGGCGAAATCCAAGAAGTGGATGAAGTTGTAGAAATGGAGTCGCCAACTTCCGCCAGCACTACCGCCTCCTCCGACGAAGTAGATAAATGGTAACACTTACCAGATAAAATTTGATCCCCGGCAGTCCGGGGATTTTTTTTATTTTGTTCCCTTAAGAAAGCTGATTCGAATCCAATACTTATGAAACTGCAACTAAGCTTATTGCTTGTTCTTGCCTTATATTTTCCTGCGCTTGTATTCGCTCA
>DASQNW010000151.1:0-8235 GCA_035644775.1 Chitinophagaceae bacterium
TTGCTCACAGAAAAAATCTTTTGATCAAATGCTGGCAAAGCTTATTTGAAGGCAAAGATTTTGCATAGTGAGAAACCACCGAGGCTTACAGAGAGAATTGCCACGGTCTTTTATCACCTATTAACCATCAAATAATGAGACGATTACCCGTTTACCTGTTATTGGACACATCCGGCTCAATGACCGGCGAGCCCATCGAAGCCGTTAAGAACGGCGTTCAGGTAATGATTAGTTCATTGCGCCAAAACCCGCAGGCAATTGAAACCGCTTATATCAGCATCATCACCTTCGACAGTGTAGCCAAACAAATTGTGCCTCTCACAGACCTTGCATCTTTCCAAATGGTAGACATAAAAGCTACCGGCACCACCTGCCTCGGGGAAGCTCTAAAGCTGGTTTCTACCTGCATCGATAATGAAGTAACAAAAACAACGGCAGAGCAGAAGGGCGACTGGAAACCCCTCGTTTTTATTATGACTGATGGTATACCTACTGACGATTGGCAAAGCGGCCTGGAAGAATTCAAAAGACGCAAAACAGCTTTCACCGTAGCTTGCGCAGCTGGTAGTGGTGCAGACAGCAACCTGCTGAAACAAATAACTGAAAATGTGGTGACCCTTGATACAGCAGATAGCCAAAGCATCGCTAAGTTCTTTACCTGGGTGTCAGCGTCTATCGGCGTTACCTCCACCAAAGTAGAAGATAAAGGAGCAGAAGTTACAGGCCTTGGAGAACTGCCTCCGCCACCTTCAGAATTGAATATAGTAACATAGCCAGGTCGAGCCGAAGAGCTTTTTAAGATTAATATATAATATATGAGGAATGAGTGATGCCCAGCAGTGGATGCAAAACTTTCTTCAGCGAAACCAGGCTGCAGTACCAGCCAACAAGAAGCCATTGCTGGAAAATTTTCTACAGAACGAGAAGAACCGGGTGGTGATAGATTCCATTATTCAAAACGAACATGCACTTATGGCCAGGTGGAAACAGCAGAACAGGATTGCTGAAATACTGCAACAACCCGTGCGTGTTTTAAATGCAACCGTGGGGAAACCCTATGAAACAGTACTTCATTTCGAAAAACTAAAGTGGACAGATATTACAGAAGCGGAATTCATTGGGCTGGAAGAGTTAGGGCTGACGTTTGACAAGCAGGCACATCAGATCACAGGGGTGCCAACGCAAAGCGGGGATAAGAAAATCCTTTTCCGCTTCAGGATAGAAGGGCAACCTACAGACGAGCCGCCAGCAGAGAAGGAAATGACACTCATCATCAATCCCGATCCTAAAAGTTTATGGAAGAATATTGAAAGCAACCGCGATGATCCTTATTGGAAGGAGGATAATGTTACCCGTTTTGAACCACTCGGCGACAGGCACATACTTGTTTCGTCTAAGCGGGGCCGATCGCATGCTAACAATGGATCGTTCAGAGAAGATGATTATGCATTCAGCAAATTAGAAAACGGGTGGTGGATTGTAGTAGTGGCAGATGGCGCCGGAAGCGCAAAAGTTTCCAGAAAGGGCTCTGTACTGGCCTGCAAGGGGATTGTTGATTATTTCAATGAACCCTCTACAGTGGAAAACATGATGCAGTTTGACAATCTGCTACACCAGTATAAGAATAACCAGGAAGAGGAAAGCCAGAAAAACATGAATAGGTTTGTGTACAATACGCTGGGGAAAGGTGCTTTCCAGGTGCACAAGCTCTTACACCAGTTTGCTCAGGACCAGGCACTTACTTTAAAAGACCTTAGTACAACGCTTGTCTTCACGCTTTTTAAAAAGTACGACGTTGGTTATGCATTCCTTTCCTTTGGTGTAGGCGATTGTCCTGCGGCGGTAATAAACAGGGAGTTTACAGAAGTAACATTGCTGAATGTTATGGATGTTGGAGAGTTTAGCGGAGGTACCCGGTTCATAACAATGCCGGAGATATTTCAAAATGAAAAATTTGCTGGCCGCTTTAAATTTAAGCTGTTGGATGATTTTTCATACCTGGTGCTGATGTCCGATGGCATTTTCGACCCGAAGTTTTCTGTGGAAGCTAATCTCGCCGACCTAAAAAAATGGCAGGCATTCTTCGCAGATTTGAACGGGCAGAACGAAGACAAAGCCAAAGTAGAATTGAGAAAAGACAACCCGCAGATTGAGCAGCAGTTTTCGGACTGGATGGACTTCTGGAGCCCCGGTAATCATGATGACCGCACGTTGGCCATTGTGTTTTAGATGGATTTAGTTAAGAGTGCTCTGCATCGACAAGAAAGGGAAAACCAGTTGGTATTTAATTCAGCATTCTAAAAGAACAGAATTGAGTTACTTGCAAAATTTTTCAGGCACCGGTAAAACGGTGAGGTCAGCACCTTCGGTTGTGCATACTGGTAAAACATACCAGTACGTGGACGACAATGAGCCAATGCGTGGTGGAATGAAGGATGTTTATTTCAGTCCTGATAAATCCTATGTAATTGCTTTTTACCGTGACAAGCAGGATTTCAATTCGCGGGAACGGCTAAAGAAACTAGTAACGCAGTATTACGACAGTTTTTTCAACCGTGAAGGAGGTGACTACTACAAAGAACTGTACTGTTGGCCGAGTGACATGGTAGAACTGAATGGGAAAGTGGGGCTGGTGGTGCCTACCTACAACAAAAATTTCTTTTTCAAAAAAGGTTATGCCACCAGTGAGGGCATAAAAGGCAAAGAAAAGCAAGGACTTTGGTTCGCATCTGCTAAGTTCCGCAATAAAGCTTTCAGCCTGCGGCTTGATGAATCGGAATTAGGCAACTGGTTAAGCTATTTTCAGATTTGTGTAAGAATTGCAAGAGGTGTGAAGCGCTTGCATGCAGCAGGGCTCGCACATTCTGATCTATCGTATAAAAATGTATTGATTGATCCTGTGAGCCGTTCTGCTGCCATCATTGACATTGACGGCCTCGTAGTGCCGGGCCTTTATCCACCCGATGTGATTGGCACAGCCGATTTTATTGCACCAGAGGTGCTGGCAACCAAACACCTTGAGCTAAGAGACCCTGCCCGCAAGCATGCCAACCGCACCACAGATCTGCATGCATTGGCCGTGATGATTTACATGTACCTGTTGTATCGCCACCCGTTGAAGGGGGGCAAAATCAACTCGCTTGATACGGAGAAAGATGATCTGCTGTCCATGGGCGAAAAAGCATTGTTCATAGAGCATCCCACAGACGCTTCTAACCGGCCGAAGCTGGCGCAGGTTTCTAAATGGGCGTTGCCATGGGCTGACGTTGCAAAAATACCTTACACCATAACTGGTCCATATCTCAAAGCAATGTTCGACCAGGCGTTTATAGCCGGATTGCATAGTCCGCTCCAGCGCCCTAACGCAGATGCGTGGGAGCAGGCTTTGCTAAAAACAACAGACTTGATGCAGCCTTGTAGCAACGCAGACTGCCCTCAGAAATGGTTTGTATTTGATAACACGGCCTCACCAAAATGCCCGTTCTGCGGCACGCGTGTAAAGGGTACCCTGCCTGTGCTGGACCTGTACTACCAATTCAAACCTACAGTTTGGAAACCCGAAAACCACCGCTTGATGGTTTACCACAACCAATATCTTTTTCAGTGGCATGTAAACAGGCATGTTTTAAGAAACGAAAAACTGACCGCAGAGCAAAAGGTGCCTGTTGGGTATTTTACTTTTCATCAGGGCCGGTGGGTGCTTGTAAATCAAAAATTGACTACGTTGAAAGATCTTACTGAAGACAAAGAAATACCCGTAGGAACAATGGTAGATTTAGCAGACGGGAAAAAACTCCTGCTTTCTAATGAAGAAGGCGGCAGGGTAGTGGTTGTTACTATAGCTAACAAATAACAGCCAAAGCATGCGGAGCAAAAAATAATAACGAAATTTACAAACTGGTTAAAAAAATAAAAGATGCGACTAAAACCTGCAGGCCTGATTCTAATACTTCTCATCATTGGTGTGCTTGCCTATTTTGCCATAAAGCCTAAAATTGAAGAATTTCGGATAGAGAATTCAAGAGAGCTAGGCAATACTACAAGAACAGAAACGGAGACTAAACCAAATTCAGAAGCACCACCTGCGACAAAAACAACGGCTTCTAACGAGCGTGAGTTTAACTACACGCCCGAGGATCCAGAAAACGGGCAACTACGTGGTGTAGTTGAAGTAGGCGCCACCGGATTTAATTCTTTTGTGATTAATATGGATAACCAGAACCGCTG
The DNA here is from genome assembly GCA_035644775.1 of Chitinophagaceae bacterium. Classification (GTDB taxonomy): domain Bacteria; phylum Bacteroidota; class Bacteroidia; order Chitinophagales; family Chitinophagaceae; genus Flavisolibacter. The sequence goes on from DASQNW010000151.1 coordinate 4,228, forward strand.
GAAAATTGTCTCCAAAGATTTTGGTGAATCGCTTGCTTATGAAGGTTTGGCAACCACGGAAGATATCAGGCTGGGGCTAAAAAAATACCTTGCTGCTATGTTCGACAAAGGTGTTGACAAGCGGAACATGCATTTTGTTATTTCATCCGGTGCCCAAAAAGAACCGAAGACCACCACCATCAGCAATGAACTAAAAAAAATGGGTTACGTGGTGAACAACGTAACACCGGACCAGGAGGCGAAATTTGCTCTTAAAGCCACTGTACCGCCTCCTTTCGCAGATAATTCTTTTATGGTTGATATTGGATCGGGGAATACAAAAGTTTCCTGGGATGAAGGTGGCGTTGTAAGAACGCTGGAGCTTCCGGGAGCCAAGTACTTTGAAAAAGGAATATCAGATCAGGATGTTTATAGCCAGGTAAAAAACAGCATTGGAAAGGTGCCGGAAGCAAAAAGGAATGTCTGTTTTATAATTGGTGGCGTGCCGTTCATGATGGCCAAGCAGCACCGCAAGGGCGAAGAAAGATATACAGTTTTGAGAGAACCGGGTTCGTACGAGCCAAAAGACAAAAGGATGGCGTCGGGGCTCAATATATACAAAGCCATAGCAGATGCCACTACTACAGATACATTTGTGTTTGACTGGGATGCTAACTTTACCATTGGGTTCCTATTAAGCTTGCGTAAATAAACGGTATGAGCTTTCTTAAGCAGTTGTTGAATCCTTTTATTGAATTTGATGCGGACAAAAATCAAACTCCGCAGAATACAACGGCTGCACAACCACCGGGTAAGCCTCCGCAGAAAACAACTGCTACGCACCTCCCGGGTAAGCCTCCAACGCAGCCGTCACCGAAACCCTCGCCAGTAGCAAAGGCACCAGCACCGCCGCAGTCGCCACCAAAAACACCCCCGCTTCCGCCAAAAGCCCCAGCACCACAACCGAAGCCGCCTGCACCAGCGCCACCCCCTTTTATTGATGCGTCACATCATCCTATGATAGATGCTCCAGGTGCTGCTGTTTCTCAGCAGGTGCCGACGTTTTCTTCGTCAGGTGCCATGTTGGAGCCGCTACAGGAGCATGTGCTTTATTTCGAAAAACTGATTGATGAAGCCAATAGAACCAATCCTCTTTTCAAAGGGCCCGACTACAAAGAATTTGTTGACAACAAGATTGATATAGATGATATATCAGATGAAGCATTAAAATACCAAACCGCCTACAACGTACTGAAAAGCTCCGGCCTTTCGCGTGAAAAGCTGCTTGCTACGGGGCAGGAATACATCAACCTTATTGGCCGGGACCTGAATTCCTTTAAGGGCGCTTTCTCAATAAAGTATAAAAAAGAAGTAGGTCACAAGGAACAACAAATACAAAAGAAAGTAGAAGAACTGCAGGCGCTTGTACAACAGATGAACGCTCTCAAGGCGGAGATAAACCAGTTGACACAAGGTATCAATCTTACAAGAGAAAAATTAAACACAAACCGAAGCTCTTTTCTCCTGGCAGGCGAAAACAAACAGCACGAAATAGAAACGGAGCTGCAGAAAATAGCGCAATATTTTTAATTGTACGTAGATGCAGTGCTTATTTCAACACGGTGTTTTTTATTGCCCCTAACTTCGTTTGTGCAGACACAACTGTTGTATCTCGCCGCATTGCTACACTTCTTTCGCTTTGGTGGATATGCACACGCATTACTTCGTTATTATAAGGTGATCCAAAGTATATCTACGTCTATGGATTAAATAGGTTACCTTACATGTTCGCTTAAAGCTTCTATTATCACTCCGCTTTATTTTACGGAATCTAAACCTTTCCGTTTTCTCTAAGTGCCAGTAAAAACAGCCACCAATCAGCTTTAAAAGGCCGCGCTTATTTTCTACCTGCTCTCAAATGGAGTGCAGATATAAAAAGCTTTATCGTTTAAAAAAACATTTATGACAAATAGAATCAAATTAGTTTGTGTTTTAGCTCTGATGATTACCGGCTTTGCCGCCTCTGCGCAGGTTTATAAAAATGCCGAAGATACCGTAGGGCTGAACAAGGAATTTACCAAAGTAAGTAATGACATTGCAACTTTAACAGCCCGTCTTACAGTAGCGCAAAACAACATGCCCGGCTACCGGTCCAAAGCGGATGTTGCGGAATCACATGCGCAAGATGCCGCTGACAACAGTAGTGTTCAGGCAGACAAGGCTACCAACGGCGGAGTAAAAGAAGCAAGAAAAGCAAAACGTAAGTCCAAGAAAGCGTACCGCGAAGCGAAAAATGCCCGCTCAGCAAACAAGAGTGTAGGCAACCATGATGACAAAATAGCCTCTCTTAAAGGTGAGTTAGCTCAAAAGCAGGAGCGCCTGGAGCAGTTGACAGCAATGCGTACTGCAATTTATGCTGAGCTTCCACAACAGTAGTAATTGGCTAAAAATATAAAGAGGTCTGAGCTTGGTGGCTTGGGCCTTTTTTTATATGCTTACTTGTGCATCTACCATCTCCCATAACTATAACGGATCAAGTTGTGGATCAAACTCGGTTTCCCAATTGCAAACCACAACTAAGCGCTTCTCATCATTTCTGAGTGCAGTTGATCTGGAACAAAAACTGGCAATGCTAACTGGTTACAACCGTGAGACTGTTATAACTGGCCATGATTTCCAGAAGAAATATTGTGTAGTTAAAGAGCGGTTCCACATGTTTTGCAGAACACTGCATCTTGGTCGTGCCCTTCTTTTCCGCAACCTGGGCATGCTTCATGTCCCTCTTTACGGCCTCGTACCGCTAACGCCATTTCCGTAGTAACAATTCCTGTAGGTACTGCAATGATGCCATATCCTATAAACATTATCAGCGACGCAATGAATTTGCCGAGTGGAGTAACGGGGGATATGTCGCCGTACCCGACAGTGGTGATTGTAACAATAGCCCAGTAGATGCTAACGGGGATGGTTTCGAAGCCATTACGACCACCTTCCACCAGGTACATCACCGAGCCCTGAATAATCACAAGTGTGAGCACCACCAGCATAAATATGCTGATTTTTTTTAGGCTCGCCTTAAGAGCTGTTTTCAAAAACTGCATTTCAGTGAGATAATGAGCAAGCTTAAAGATTCTGAAAATCCGCAACAGGCGTAAGGCTCTCAAAACCAGCAGGGAATTAGCACCTGCGAAAAAGAAAGTGAGGTATGAGGGAATAAGGGCCAGAAGGTCAATGATCCCGAAAAAAGAAAATACGTATCGAACCGGCCTTCGGATGCTGATAAGGCGCAATATGAATTCCACAGTGAATAAGCCGGTGAAGGTCCACTCGAGAAGGTCAAACAGTGGCCCATATTCACGTTGCAAGCTGGGCACACTGTCGAGCATCACTACTATAATGCTTGTTAAAATAACCACCAGCAGGGCAACGTCAAACGCCTTTCCTGCTGTCGTGTTCGACTCATAAATTACATCATGCAGCCAGTTGCGCCAGTGTTGTTTTCCTCTCGCCATCACTAAAATTACTAACAAAGAGTGTCTGCTGCTGTGCCGGATGCATTTCTCACCGATAGTGATTTGCTACAGAAGCCGCTGCCAAAGGGGAGGCTTACTGCCAAAAATTTAATAAATAGAACATAAAGCCGGGGCGTTTCGTCATTTTTTAGGAAATTCGCGACACTTAAAAGTATACGCATGATGAGCCAAGCTCCAAGCACCTTGTTCGATAAAGTGTGGGAAGCACACGTGATACAGAAAATTGAAGATGGTCCGGATGTATTATTCATCGACCGCCATTTTATTCACGAGGTTACTAGCCCTGTAGCTTTTCTTGGACTTGAAACCCGAAGTCTGAATGTGCTATACCCAGAACGCACCTTCGCCACGGCCGACCACAACACACCTACGATCAATCAACATTTACCTGTACAGGACCCCCTCTCAGCCAACCAGCTGAAGGCACTGGAGCAAAACACAGCGAAGTACGGTATTTCACATTGGGGCCTGGGGCACCACAAGAATGGTATAGTGC
>DASQNW010000152.1:0-7067 GCA_035644775.1 Chitinophagaceae bacterium
TTCTTGGTTACAATTCCAGACGGTTCAATTTTCTGGCAGGGGTTAATGTAAGTTTATAACCCTCATTAAATAAGCATGGCTCTTCCTTCTTACATTAACTGGAGCGGCGGAAAGGACAGCGGACTTGCTTTTTACCACACTTTCAGCAATAATGAACTGGATGTGAAGTTTCTTTTGACCAACCTAAGTGAGCAGCATCGGCGTGTAACTATGCACGGGGTAAGAGAGCAATTGCTGGATCAGCAAGCTGCCGCAATTGGCTTGCCTATACGGAAGCTATTTTTAAAGGAGCCCGTGTCTAACATTGATTATGAAGAAAAAAATTCAGAGCTGCTTTCGCTAATAAAGGATGAAGGATGCAGTCATGGCATCTTTGGCGATATCTTCTTAGAAGACCTAAGACAATACAGAGAAGCGCAACTCAGGAAGGCAGGTTTGCAGGCGAGCTTTCCATTATGGGGGAAAGATACATTCCAGTTAATGTGCGAGTTCATTGAGCTTGGCTTCAAGGCCATTGTTGTTTGTGTTAAGGCCGAGTTACTTCCCATCAGCTTTACAGGCCGTGTCATTGATGCTGATTTTTTGAAAGATTTACCTGAAAACATAGATCCATGTGGCGAAAACGGCGAGTTTCACAGCTTTGTTTTTGACGGACCTATTTTCTCAAATCCGGTAAAATTCAAAATCGGTGAGAAATTTTTTCAGGAATATAATGCCCCAAGAAAAGATTTCAACAAAGGAGATGATGAATCAGTTGTTGATACCATGGGCTTTTGGGTTTGTGACTTATTACCTCATGAAGAAACAATATAGCTATGAACGCTCATCCCAACCAAGGCTTTCAATACCAGCTAAGAACAAAAATAGACCAGAAGACAAAACCACTTGGTGCACTGGGCATGCTTGAAGAAGTCGCGTTCCGCATCGGATGTATGCAACAATCCCTTGAGCCAACGATTAATGATCCACATATAGTGGTATTTGCAGGCGATCATGGTATTGCAGCAACAGGATTGGTAAATCCGTACCCACAGGAGGTGACCGCTCAAATGGTAAAAACTTTCCTGGATGGAGGAGCTGCTATCAATGTATTCTGCCGGTTGAACAACATTCAATTGTTGGTCGTCGATGCCGGTGTCAATTGCAATTGGGATAGCGACATTAGCACTGATAACTTTATTCAGGCCAAGATCGCAAAGGGAACCGTAAACTTTTTGCATGCACCCGCGATGACAGAGCAGCAAGCACAAGGCGCCATAGAACAAGGAAAAAAAATAGTGAATAAAATATCCGAAAAAGGCTGCAATACTATTGGTATTGGTGAAATGGGTATAGGAAATACGTCTTCTGCTGCGTTGATTATGAGTGCTGTTACAAACCTGCCGATAGACAACTGTGTTGGAAGAGGTACTGGAAATGAGAAGCAAAGATCTGACAAATTAGCAACGCTGAAAGTAGTGCAGGCACTTCATCAGCATAATATACAGAATAACAAAGACCCTATAACTATACTTCAGCATTTCGGGGGTTTTGAGATAGCAATGATGATGGGCGCTTACTTGGAAGCAAAACAAAAAAATATGATCATAGTTGTAGATGGTTTTATCAGTTCGGCAGCTTTACTATTAGCGACACTTGCTGATCCCTCAATACCGCACAACTGTGTTTTTGCGCATCTTTCCGATGAAAAGGGCCACAAGGAAATGCTAGAATGTTTTGCCGCAAAGCCAATCCTAAATTTAAGCTTGCGGCTGGGAGAAGGAACCGGTGCTGCTTTAGCAATTCCTTTGATTAAGGCTGCAGTAGCTTTTCTGAAGGAAATGGCCAGTTTTGAATCTGCCGCAGTGGCTGAGCCAAAGCTTCATGTGGGAGACCAAACATCAAAGAGTGTTTGTTGACATGAAAAAAGAGCTGCGCATATTTTTTACGGCACTGATGTTTTTAACCCGGCTGCCAGTGCCGCGCTTCACAGATCATTCACCCGAGTACCTTGAAAAAGCCTCGAAGTATTTTCCACTAATCGGCTGGGTTGTAGCTGCCATCAGCACAGCTGCCTTCGTGCTTTTCTATAAGTTAGCAACTATTGAACTCGCTTGCCTTGCAAGTATAACAGCCGGCATTCTCACAACGGGTGCTTTCCACGAAGATGGCTTTGCGGACGTCTGTGATGCCTTCGGAGGCGGCTGGAGCAAAGAGCAAATTCTTGATATAATGAAGGACAGCAGGCTTGGCACCTTTGGTGTGGTGGGGCTGCTGCTGATCTTGACTGCAAAATTTCTTTTGCTGAAGGAGTGCGGTAATATGCTGCTGGGGCAAGAACAAGGTGTATATGTTTTCACAGCAACACTAATTATTGCACATGCTTACAGCCGCTTTATGGCAGTCGTTGCCATCCAGATTTCAGGATATGTTTTCGAACAGGCAAAAACTAAATCCAAGCCGATGGCTGCGTCGCGACTTAATCTAACTCAATTTGCTACGGCTGCAACTTTTGCCCTGCTCCCTTTTTTCTTTCTGCCAATGGTCACCCTGGTGGTTATCGTGCCAATGCTTTTGGCAATGTTCCTGATGGTTCGATATTTCAACAAATGGATTGGCGGCTACACTGGCGATTGCCTTGGATCGATCCAACAAGTAACAGAAGTGGTTTGTTATTTGTCATTACTGGTTTTATGGAGATTTACCTGATTCGACACACTACACCAGATATTGAAAAAGGCACCTGCTACGGGCAGGCAGATCTAAATACGATACATTCGTTTCTTGAAGAAGCAACGTGTATTCAACAACACCTTCCAGACGGCATCGAGCTTGTATTTAGCAGTCCTTTGAAAAGGTGCAGGCAATTGGCAGAACATCTATTTCCGAATCATTCCATTTCATTTGATGACCGATTAAAAGAGATTAATTGTGGTGAGTGGGAGCTGCGGCCATGGAATGATATTGAACAATCTTTATTAAAAAAATGGATGGATGATTTTGTGAATGTCTGCATCCCAGGCGGTGAGAGTTACCTGCAGTTGTATCGTCGTGTTGTTGATTTCTTCGAAACTATTCCCCTATCATCTACAATTGCAATTGTATCGCATGGAGGAGTAATACGAAGCCTGTTGTCGCATATTGAAAGAGTTGCACTTCAAGACTCGTTCAACACTTACTCACTACGCTATGGCTGCGTAGTTAAAGTGGAAAGAAGTGAAGGAATGTACCGGCACCAGGTATTGCATAATCCAGTCGTAGCACCGGAGCAGCACAGGCCCACCGCTCTGTAGGCAGCTTAAGAAGCATCAGCAATAACGAAGCTGATAACTACACCCCTACCAAGTATCTTTACTGCTTATGTATCATCTGCTGTACGCATTCTTGTATGTGCTATCTCTGTTGCCTCTTCGGGCATTATACCTTTTGTCCGACTTCGCTTACTTCATCATCTACTATGTTACGGGCTACCGAAAAAAGATTGTACTTCAAAATCTAACTATAGCCTTTCCGTTGAAAACTGAAGATGAAAAGGTTAGAATATCAAAGCAGTTCTATCATAATTTTTGTGACACATTCATTGAGACCATAAAGCTGATTAGTGCTGACAAACACTTTCTGAACAAGCATTTTACGGCAGACTATTCTGTATTTCATCAGCTGTATGCAGAAGGCAGAAAATGTCAGATCCATACGGGCCATAATTTCAATTGGGAGCTGGTAAACCTGGCTGTAGGCGCTAATATTCCATTGCCATTTTTAGGAGTATACATGCCCATTGGTAACAATGCATTTGACCGGCTGTTTAGAAAACTGCGAACCCGAACAGGCACCATATTGTTGCCAGCCACTGATATGCGCAATGCCATGTTACCGTGGAGAAACAGGCAGTATGCTCTAGGTCTGATCGCAGATCAAAGTCCCGGTGACTTAAGAAAGGCTTTTTGGCTGCCCTTCTTCAACCGCATGACAGCCTTTGTTAAAGGGCCCGAAACAGGCGCACGAATGGGCGATATACCTGTGGTGTTTGGCCATTTCACCAAAAAGAAACGAGGCTATTATCAAGGATATTTTACTCTTGCTACAGTCAATCCCCGAATGTTACAAGAAGGTGAACTAACAAGAAAATACATTGCTTATTTAGAGGAGACCATTTCGGCTAATCCTGAAATGTGGCTATGGAGCCACAGGAGGTGGAAACATGAATGGAAGGAGGAGTACGGCAGCGTTCCCTCATAAAGGTTTTCGAACGTAACAGAGTGATTCTGTCACGCTACATTATGAGCAATCAAGCTTTGAGTTCTCAGGACAGATTCGATGTTAAAACACTGTGTTATGTTGAAGGAAAAACTATAGTACGGGCAGGTGTACCTGCTTTATGCGGATTAGAGAGGAAGTAATTTTCAGGGCACGGACTAAAATCCTGTAACGTGTGAATCAAAAATAAGCAGATCACCCGCTGCCACCTATACTCAATTTGAGTATTTTTATCATATGCCGAGAGCGATCCGAGCTGCTCATTACAACAATATCGAGAAGATTGAAGCATACTGGACTGCATTGAAAACAGAGTATCAGGACAGCTCCTCCTACCGTGAAAGGTGGATGGCACAAACTGCTTTGCTTAATCAGTTATCGGCCCAGCACAATACTGCGATTTTTTTATGGGACACCAGCATCAACCGCTTTATCTACATGAGCGATAAAATGCGTGCATTAACGGGAGATGACCCGGCGATATTTACCGCTGAAAACGGCATTGAGGTAAGTTTTTCAAAATGCCACCCAAACTACCTCAATGCAGCTTATACTATGAACAAGGTAGCTATGGAGATAGCACGAGAACAAGGATCTAAGGCTCTCTTCAAGACCATTATGGCCCTTGACATGCTATTTAGAAGAGCGGATGGAGAGTATTTCCGGATGCTACAGCAGGGAACCGCTGTAGAGATGAACAGCCGCGATGAACCATTACTGTTCCTGAACTATGCCTATGACATTACGCACTTGAAAAAAGAACCATCAGCAAACCTCGTTGTCAAAACTCCCGAAGATGTCTTCTTGTGGGATTTTGATTTTCAAAAGAATGAACTGGTAGAGGTAAACAGATTGTCAGATCAGGAAAAGAACGTGTTGCAGCAACTTAGCAGGGGAAAAAACAGTAAAGCCATAGCGGAACTACTGCACCTGAGCCCGCATACGGTAGATACCCATAGGAGAAATCTGTTGAAGAAAACAAATTGCATCGATACTACTGCCCTAGTCACCTATGCGAAGCTTACCAACCTTATTTAAGGCTCAGAACCATTCAATTTAAAACGCTATTATCTTTTTCTATTTGAATCCGCGACTCGTCCTTTATTTTGCTCCAGCCACCTATCACGTTCCTAATGTTGTGAATACCCTCGCGTTTGAGTAAAGAGGCTGCAATAACACTTCGGTAGCCGCTGCCGCAATGAATGTACACGTTATGCTCATCTTCTATTGCAGACATATTAATTGGATCATTCAGATCACTTAACGGAATGTTCAAGGCGTTTTTCACGTGACCATCAGCGAACTCTGCGGATTTACGCACGTCCAATACTAATAGGTTAGCATCGAAAGGAATATCCATTGCAAGCTCATCTGCTTCAACATCTATTATCATGTCAGACTCCTCGCCAGCATTTATCCAGCCGGAATAACCTCCTTCCACAAACCCAACCACCCGAGAAAAACCTACCCGTGCAAGCCTGATGATCGTCTCCCTCTCCTTTCCAGGATCTGTTACCAACACGATTGGTCTGTCGAATGGGAGCAGGCTTCCCGCCCACTCGGCAAACCGTCCATCCAAGCCGATATTAATAGACCCTGGAATAAAGCCATTGGTGAACACAGAGGAGTTGCGGGTATCCAACAAGATGGCATCTGACTCCAATTCGTTTTTCACCTCGTGTAAAGACAACGGTCGAAGGCCCTTCTCAAGCACTTTATTCAGGCTCTCATACCCTTCTTTGTTGATCTGGGCAGTAATGGAAAAATATTCGGGAGGCGCATCTAAACCCGTTGACACAGCTTTTATGAAGTCCTCTTTTGTAGCCGCCCGTAACGCATAATTTGATTTTTTCTCCTCGCCTATAGTACTGTATGAGGCAGCGCCAATGCTTTTACCGCAGGCACTACCTGCACCGTGTGCAGGATATACGAGCACATCATCAGCAAGCGGCATAATCTTGCGCTGCAAACTATCGTAAAGCTTTCCAGCCAGTTCTTGAGTCGTCATCTCGTCAGCCGTCTGGGCGAGGTCTGGGCGCCCTACCTCTCCTACGAAAAGCGTATCGCCGGTAAACACAGCATGGTCCCTGCCTGCCTCATCTTTCAACAGATAGCAGGTAGATTCTAAAGTATGCCCAGGGGTATGCAGCACTCGGATTTTAAGAGCACCCAGAGTAAATTCATCTCCATCTCTGGCTATGTGTACGGGAAACGTGGCGTGGGTGCTTGGGCCAAATACGATAGGAGCCCCTGTGGTTTTGCTTAAGTCGATGTGGCCGCTAACAAAATCAGCATGAAAATGGGTCTCAAATATGTACTTGATCTTTGCGTTGTGCTGTTCTGCCAAATGCAGGTAAACATCAATGTCCCGAAGGGGATCAACAACTGCAGCTTCACCGTTGCTTGCGATGAAATAAGCCGCTTCACTTAAGCAACTGGTGTACAACTGTTTAATGAACATGCGCTATTCTTTGGCAGCAAAAGTAATTTCTTACCGACAAAGAAATGGTTAAAGCGGCAACACAGCTATTTGAGAAGCTCATGCACAAAGCTGTGCACCTCTTCGAGCCTGGAATGATTCACCGAATAGAAAATGAATTTTCCATCTCTAAGTGTACTTACAAATCCCGCCTTTCTGAGAATAGCAAGATGCTGGGAAGCAACTGATTGTTCCAGGCGAAGCTTCACGTAGATTTCGGTAACAGTCATTCGTTCTTGCTGGTGTAAAAGCCTGAGAATTTGCTGTCGCAGCTTGTGATTTACTGCTCTTAAAATAAGTGCCGCCTTTTTAAGCTGGAGCACGTCGATTTTGAGTTCGGCGTTAGCCGAAA
>DASQNW010000153.1:0-4101 GCA_035644775.1 Chitinophagaceae bacterium
CAAGTACATTGACTAAAAACCTTGACAGTAATTTTTCTACTTTCAATAAGTACTCTTCCGGCGTTGCAGTCACCGTGTTACAGAATGGAAAAGTGCTTGCGAAGAAAGCTTATGGTCTGGCAAACCTTGAATTTAATGTGCCCATCACACATAATACTGTTGTTCGTATGGCTTATTCAGAAGGAAGGGTAATCAGTTTGGCTCGTGGGGACACGAACCACACCACTAAAAATGTTCTATAACTGTAAACTTATTAGTAAATGAAAAGATCACTTGTACTATTCCTAACTGCTGCTGTAATCATAAGTTGTAACAGCCAAAAACAGACGAATGATGAATATAAATGCCCATGCGAAAGTATAGGGCTTAAAGCTAAATGGGCTGATAGTGCAAAGGTTTCCTGTTATTTAATTCCGATCGAAAAAAATTCATCACAGCCTCAGAAAGAAACGTATTTGTTAGCAGTTGCTGTTGCACATTCATTAGATAAAGCGACTCAGGATCCGCTTCTTTATCTGCACGGAGGGCCCGGTATTGCAACTCTTGAAAACATGCCCCGCTACTTAAAGTCTGCAAAGTGGAAAATGCTCCGGGAGAAAAACGATGTTGTTTTTTTTGATTTCCGCGGTACTGGATTTTCAGAACCTGAATTATGCAAAGATCTGCAGGATTCATTACAGGTGATCTCTCGCATTAAGCCGCCTCATTCAGAGGAAATAGCGAAAACCGTTTTGCTATACAAGAACTGCCGGGAAAAATTAGAGAAGGACAAAATTGATATTTCTTCTTTTAGTTCGTTTCAGTTTGCTGCTGATGTGGAAGGCATTAGGAAGGCTTTGCAGATAAAGAAGTGGAATGTTTATGGGGTATCGAATGGAACCAACATTGCGTTGAATCTCTTACGAAGTTTTCCGCAACCACTTAAAGGTGTTATCCTCGATTCCCCATTCCCTCCTAATTCTCCATATCTTGATTTTGTTCGATCCTTTGACACCTGCTTTAAGGTACTGGAAAAATATATTGCAGCAGATCCTTTAGCCTCTTCAAAGTTTTCTTCTCTGCGTAAGGATTTTGTACGGGCCGTTGATAGGCTTAATAAAAGTCCGGTGCCATTACCACTTAAGATGAAAGCAGACACTAATATAAATATTTACAATTTTGACGGAAGAGATTTTGCCAGGAGTGTTTCTAATGCAATGCTTAATCCTAAATCAATTCCACTGGTTCCGCTTGGAATAACTGAAATAGCCAATGGGAATGATTCAGTACTGGTAAAATGGGCTTTATTGTTTAATGATCCTAACAAATTTGGAGCGTACGCGGCCGCACAAAGCATGTCACTATTTTGTTATGAAGACTTGCCGAGGCTTGAGAGAAACGTGGAAGAAATAATTATGACAAATTATCGGGAGTTTTCTGCTTTGTACACGCCAGGACTTGATGAGGCAATTTGTAAAGAATTTCGTCCGCAGGTTGCCGATAAAAAAATTTTTCAGCCTGTAGTCAGCGATGTGCCAGTTTTAATTTTAGCAGGAGAATTTGATCCCGTTACTCCACCCCTTTTTGGTCAAATAACAGCTCAGACGTTAAGCAATTCAACGTTTATCGTTGTACCATCTGCATCTCATGCAGCCATGTTTGCTGACGACTGCCTGATGAAGATTGCAATTGATTTTATTTCCGGTCCGGATAAAACGCTATCAGTAGAATGTGTGGAGAAACGACCAAGGATGAAGTTTGTCACAGGTGGTTTATTAGAGGAATTGAAGAAGTTGTAATAAGACACTGTGGTTTAGGTTGCAGGTACCTTCCTGAACGTTCGGTTCCATACTGATGCTCAAGGAAAAATAGCTCACTTTACTGTTTGGAAACCCTACCAATGCATCATTGGTTTGATAAACACTTATGACAAAGCACGAACGCACAACATTTGCTTACCAAAATAGCGGCTCAATGGCTAGTATGAAGCTGACGAAGGTTGGTTAATTTAAAAGATATTATTACTATTACTGACGTTTTTAAGTCTCTAAACTTTGGACGTCATTTAATTCCAAATTGGACGACTTTGGTTATGAGAAGACAATTTTTATTAGCTGCATTCATTTTGGGTACTTCAATAGTGGCTCTATCTCAGAGTACTGAGAAGATAGACAATTCAAACTATTATCAATTTTTTAAGGATGGAGTAAGCATCAACTGGCTAAGGGCGAGTGACGCAGTTCCTATCATTATCGACGAACTTTTGAAGAACGGAATCCCTTATCATACAATCAATGTTGGTGATTTGGTAAAAGTAAATGACACGACAAGACTGGTGTCAACTGTCAGCTATGGGAGAGAGAAAAAGTATAGCTTTCTATATGAGGCGTCACATAGCATTCCCTTAGACCCCAAAGACAGTAATTATTTGATGAATTTAAAAAATATGGCTTACGTCCAAGCTGAAACGGATCTAAACGGAGACGTAAGCTTCATGCGTATTGAGCCACTTCCGCAAAATGTGTTTTTGTTGCGGCAAAGAATATATTGGTTTCAATTTGACAGTAATGGTTCAAAATTCCCAGTTTCAAAAGAAGTTGCACAAAGCATTTTGCGCCAAGACATAAGGGAGTATATCAAGAAGGCAAGATAACTGATCGAATTAAAGACGCCCAACATCAGTTTGCCAAAGCAGCGTTGATGTGCACTAGCTGAGTCTTGGTTTTCAAACGGCTTTTGTACATTAAAAAGCAAGGACGTAGCGCAATTGCCCGCACCTCGGGCAACGCATTAAAGTCCCGTAGTCAATAAGAACACACTCGATGCAAAAAGATGACACACACTTAAATAGATTTTATTTTTGGGTTAATTACTTGAAAGCAATCAGCTTGTTTTTTGCTTTTCTTGGGGCTCTTTGGGCGATCATTGGTTCATTTGATCCGTTTGGTCTTTACGATAGGGCTTTTGCCCAGGCCTTTTGGAACGTTGATCGTTTACCCGCGGATGCACAAAAAACATTCAGCTTTATCTTAGGTCCCTTTGGAGCAACCAATGCTGGCTATTTTATTTTGCAATTTTTCATTGCAAAACATGCATATTCAAATCGTCAAATGTGGGGTTATAAGGCTATAGTAGTCGCTTTCTTAGTATGGCTAATCCTTGACACGAGCATGTGCCTGGTACATAAAGGGTATTTCAACATATTGTTTGCCAACATACCTTCATTATTAGCGATGTTGCCTATTTTCTTTACACGACGGTACTTTACTGACAGGAGTTAAAGCCTGTAAAAAGCATTGGCTGATGCACAGATCTGATCTTAATGTCTCATTGACTATTCGTATTGCTTTATCTCTAGAAGAATTTACCAAGCAAATGGAATATCTCCACACCATAGAAGTGGAAACCCAGCCTTATCAAACCAATGATCAAGACTATGAAAGTAAAGCATAACATTAATACTGGCACTGTTGGCATGGCTGTTATAGATGACCAAGTGTATAGGGTGGAGACTTAGCTACCTCAGCGGAATCAATGTAGTCAAGATTTCCTTTGAGCAGTATCGGGCTATCATTGACTTGAATGATAATGTAGTTGATCCCCCTGTTCCGGTGTTCTTAAATTTATTAAGCCTGCTGAACGTAATAAGCACATTCTCATTGATCGAAGCTTGTTATCAAAAGGAGGAAAAAGGAACCCATGGTTATTCCCCAGAAGTAACATTGTAATTCTTATTAACTCCATTGAAATAATATGGGGGCTTCGCCACCCCCATAAAGTATTCAATGCTTTTACAAAGCAAATAACATCAATTCTCAGCAGTTGCCGGGCTGATGGTGGTATTAATTTGTGTGATGGACGTAATAGGAAAGCCACCTTTTTTTGCATGTTCTCTGACCAGCCCTTCATTCTCTGCTTTGTACACACAAAATACTTTATTCCCTGTAACATAACTGTGCATCCATTGTATGCCTGGGCCTAATTCTTTAATCACTGAACATGATTTTTGAGAGATGCCTTTTAAATCAGCCGGAGCTAAATTTCCAGCTGCTGGAATATCCCGTTCAATTAAATAGGTTTTCAGAACAGGTTTTTCCTTTCCTGCACTGCTGTTTACTTGTG
>DASQNW010000154.1:0-4911 GCA_035644775.1 Chitinophagaceae bacterium
CACGGTTATTTGGGCCTACTGTTATGGAAAAATTCATCGATTGGGGGCGTGCAGATGGCTTTTCACATTTCTTCTTGGTGAGTTCAGAAGGCACCCTTTCTAAACTGAGAGAGTCAATTACAGCAAAATTCCCTGGCGCAAAGATAGCTGGCATGATTAGCCCTCCATTTGGACCTGCCACCCAATGGGATAACGACAGGTTTATCCAAGTTATCAATGAAGCTCAACCCGACTTTATTTGGGTAGGCTTAGGCGCCCCGAAACAGGAAATATGGATGTATGATCAACATCAAAAGTTGCAACACGGAATCATGTTCGGAATAGGTGCGGGCTTCGACTACCTTGCCGGTAACACCAAACATGCTCCCGCATGGATGAAGAATGCCTCACTTGAATGGTTGTATCGCCTTTTCCAGGAACCAAAAAGGCTTTGGCGACGGTACCTTTCAACAATACCTCGGTTCATCCTATTGGCTTCCCTCGAATTACTTGGCTTTGATGTTGTGTCACGTAGAAAGACGAACCATGCTTTGCCCAATTCTACCTAAAGAAATGATGCCCCATGAAAAAAATCTTAGTAACAGGTGCCGGCGGATTGATAGGCAGTGAAGTAGTGCGTTTCTTCTTGATTAAGAACATTGAAGTTATCGGTATTGATAACAATATGAGGGCGGATTTCTTTGGCGTCAAGGGTGACACTACATGGAACATCAGGCAGCTTCAAAAGGAATATCCCAGCTTCTCCAACTTCGATGTGGACGTTAGAGATAGAGATCGGGTTCTAAAGTTTTTACAGGAGCACAGGCCAGATGCGATTGTGCATACTGCCGCGCAGCCAAGCCACGATTTAGCTGCAAGCAGACCTTTTGATGATTTTGATGTAAATGCAGTAGGTACCCTAAACCTGCTGGAGGGGAGCAGGCGCACAGATGCCGCCACTCCGTTCGTTCACCTGTCTACCAACAAAGTTTATGGCGATGCGCCGAACTATCTGCGGCTGAAGGAGACAGACAGCAGGTACGACTACGCAGACGATAACTACTTTCATGGCATTACAGAAAGCTTTTCCATAGACCAGTGCAAGCACTCGTTGTTTGGAGCTTCTAAAGTGGCGGCTGATATTATGGTTCAGGAATATGGTCGCTATTTCGAAATGCCCACGTGCTGTTTACGAGGCGGCTGCTTAACCGGTCCTAACCATAGCGGAGTAGAGTTGCATGGGTTTTTAAGCTATCTTATCAAATGCAATGTGCAGGAAATCCCCTACACGATCTTTGGCTATAAAGGAAAGCAGGTGCGAGACAACATCCATTCTTTCGATGTAGCCAACTTCATAAGTTGCTTTCTTTCCCAACCTAGGACAGCCCAAGTCTATAACCTGGGAGGTGGGAGGGAGAATTCTGTTTCTATCCTGGAAGCTTTCGCCTTAATCGAAAATATATCCGGCAAGAAAATGAAGTACAGTTATCAGGACCAAAACCGGATTGGCGACCATATCTGTTATATATCTGATTTGACAAAAATCAGATCTCATTATCCGCAATGGACTATTACGAAGGATCTGAAAACGACATTCAAAGAAATCTACGAGGCCTGGATGCAAAAGCAGGCGGTGGAAGAAAAATGAAAATTTCTCAAGAATAAATTTTGGGGATGCAACGATATAAATTAATTGTTTGTCAATAGTTACATTCTAATTTTTTATCTTATATATTTGCCATGACGTGAAAAGCGGATAGCCACCACTAACCGTTGCTGCTTTGTCAAAGGCAGTGCCGGGTCTGCACTCACAGTGATGATTCTATGAATAACTCAACCGAACCAAATGCTCAGAAATTCCAAACTCCTGCTTAAAGCAAAGATCGTCTCAGACCTTCTTGTAATCTCTTTAGTTGTTGCTATTGACAGCGGAGTGAAAACGGATTCAAGTCTCTTCTTTACAAACGTTTCTCTACTTGCCCTACTTATTTGCGGAGTCGGTTGGTTAAGCTCGGCTCGTTTTTCGGGTGCCTTTTCAGATTTTGAGCAAAAACCCTTCTCACAGGAATGGATTGCATTCTTGAAGTCCTTTCTTCTTTACGTGCTACTAGTTTCCTTCGTTTTGTTTCATCTTCAGCAGCCGATCTTTCATAAGCATCACTTCATGTACCATTCTCTGATGCTGTTTTTTCTCATACCTATTGAACGGCTGGCTGTGCGCCTTATATTTAAAAAGTTTTCTGCTAACACTTATGTGCAGCGCAAGGTGCTGATTGTGGGTGCAGGCGAAACAGGGTTGGACGTGTATCAGCGGTACATCAAAAATCCAAATTATGGATATGCGTTGACTGGTTTTATCGACGATGAACTTCAACCAGCATTGAACGGTCATTATCTGGGAAAGCTTTCTGACCTTGACAAAGTAATTGCCAAACATGAGTTGGACGACATCCTAGTGACGTTACCATTGACCGACGAAAGAATGATCGATAGAATTGTTGCTGTTGGTGAAAAGCAAGGAAAAAGAGTTCGGATTATTCCAAATTATCAACGCTATGGAGATGGTAAGTTACAGGTAGATAAACTGGGAAATCTTTCTGTGATCACGCTCCGCTCGCTTCCTCTCGACATAGGAGATAATAAGTTCTACAAAAGAGTATTTGATATTATAGTATCAAGCCTGGCGATTGTTTTCGTACTAAGCTGGCTGCTGCCGGTAATTGCTTGTCTGATAAAAATTTCCTCGAAGGGACCAGTTCTGTTTAGACAGAAAAGGTGGGGCTTGAACAACAAGACCATCACGTGTTACAAGTTCCGTTCCATGCTTGCCTGTAGCAAGGATGTTGACAAAAACGGGAGATACCTCCAGGCTGTAAAGGATGATCCAAGAATTACCCGGTTAGGAAGATTTTTGAGAAAAACTAATCTTGATGAACTACCTCAATTGTTCAACGTGCTGTTTGGTTCCATGTCTATTGTCGGCCCGAGGCCACATCCTGTACCACTGAACGAGACATCTAAAGATTCTGTGGAGCGATACATGATGCGGCATTGGGTAAAGCCAGGCATCACGGGTTGGGCGCAGGTAAATGGCTATAGAGGAGAAACTAAGGTTTCTTACTTGATGAATAAAAGAGTCGAGCACGACTTGTGGTACATTGAAAACTGGACTTTTTGGCTCGACCTTCAAATCATCCTCCAGACTGCCGTGAACATGGTGAAGGGTGATAAGAATGCGTACTAACTTATTACTGCGTTTCCAGTTCTATGAAGTTTCACATCTATTTCTTAGCTGCGTTTGTCGCGGTTCTCTTTAAGGGTGATGTGGTAGCGCAGTCACTGCCCACAGGAACTATAGCAATCGAAGAGTATTTAAGAAGAAAGCAGGTTTCTGGCGACTCCTCGCTGGTAGCATCGTTTTCCATCAGACCGATTCACAACTGGCTTGATGCTGCTCATGATTATCTTTTCCCTAATACTGAAGTGAACGGCTTTGAGTTGTCCTCCAATCCCGGCAACCAAAAGAAATTTCTGCGCATACTTCCAATCTCTATTAACCAGCAGTTCAATTCACGTCATCCTCATGGATGGAACGACGGAAGCATGATCCCCGCAAAAGGTTACCAGCTACAATTTTCCGGTGGCTTTTTTGCTAAGGCTGGCTCTTTTTCGTTACAACTCAGGCCAGAAGTAGTTTATGCTCAAAACCTCACGTTTGAGGGTTTTCCAACTTCCTTTAGCGACACGCTTTGGAAGAGTTACTACAAAGTGCTGAACAGGATAGACAATCCAGAAAGATTTACCTCTGGTCAGTTTCTCAAGCTGTTTCCAGGTCAATCAAGTGTCAGGTTTAACCAAAAGAAGCTATCAGTTGGCCTGTCTACTGAAAACCTGTGGTGGGGTCCGGGAATTAGAAATTCGCTCCTGATGAGCAATACAGCACCGGGCTTTCCTCATCTTACGTTTAATACAACGGCGCCTATCTTAACCAACTTCGGGAGTTTAGAATGGCAGCTTATTGGAGGGATTCTCGAGAACTCAAATGTATTACCTCCTGAGACCAATAGAACGTTTGAAGGGGATCCATTATACGTACCCAAGCCAGTTGATGATCGGTTTATCAACGCAATGATCCTGACCTGGCAGCCTAAGTGGACGAAAGGTTTGCATCTCGGATTTGCCCGCTCTTTCTATCAATATACTTCAGGTATTCCTCGATCATTCAATGGCTATCTGCCGGTGTTCGGTAGCTTCTTCAAATCGCGTGCTCAAGATGAAGCAAAATTCGGCAGAGATCAGCTGATATCCTTATTTTTTAGGCTCCTAATGCCGGAAAGCAAAGCCGAGGTTTATGCCGAATTTGGTAGAAATGATCATTCCCAAAATCTCAATGATTTGGTGCAGGAACCTGAGCATGCCCGTGCTTACATCATCGGCTTGCGCAAATTATTCCCTACGAACAGCAGAAAAGATCTTGAACTCTTTATGGAGATCACACATCTCCAGAATCCCCCCACAAGAACCCTCAGGGACCTGGAAGGTTGGTATACACATTACCAGGTACGACATGGTTATACAACTCAAGGACAAGTGCTCGGTGCTGGTATTGGCCCGGGAGGAAGCAGCCAAAGTTTAGCTTTGAACTGGCTGCAGCATTCAAACAAGCTGGGTTTTATGTTCGAGCGAATTGTACGTAACAACGATTTCTACTATGATGCTTTTGAACAGTCGAAAAATTTTGGCCGTCATTGGGTGGACCTCTGTTTCAACTTGAACAAAAGCTGGGCGCAAAAACAATTCCTTTATACTGCAAACCTCTCTTTGATTAATTCTATTCATTATCAATGGAAACGCGACCAGAACCGCATGAATGTACAGGCAGCGTTGTCGGCTGTATATTTTGTAAGTAGGTGATCCCGGTTTTGCACTTAC